>CBJMBI010000837.1:0-1897 GCA_966427955.1 uncultured Ktedonobacterales bacterium | reverse complement strand
ATCCCTTCAGTGATACAGCTTCGGCTATTAGCCGAACGGAAGAGTGTGGAGGGACATTCAATACGTTCGGATCAGAGATCAACGAAATTCGTCGTATGGGGGACCAGACAGACCTTGTTGACAGAACCAATCAGGAGTCAATTCATACTAGCATACAACTCTATCATGCAAAAAAATATTTAAACTCTCTCAGAGTAGTTTACCCATCAATTGAGGCAATTATGAACACAATGCTGATCAAAGCAGGAGAGGTACCTGAGCGGTTCAGCGGCTTGGTCGCTAAAGCTCAATGTCTAGAGCGTCAAGGTATCATTCCATACGACGTCTCTCACGCGATGGAAGTATTTACTGGACGTAACAAGGTGGTGCATGGTAATTTCTCACCCCCAGATGAGTATGTACATCCTATTTGTATACATGCTTTCTTATATCTGAGGAGGCTTCTCACCGAGTATCACCCTACAAGTTAGATCGCTCACACATCAGAAAATTTTTCAGAGTGATCTTCACCCATTTTCGTAGAGTATCAGAACAAGAGGAGCCATTAACAGTCCCTTTGAGATCTCGCTCAGTAATGCTGCTAATATGTTATAGGCCACCTTTGATTTCATCAACTAATACAACAACATCTGCTCCTAACTCACTTTCATGACAGAAAAGATCAAGAAAAGCATAAAAACTTATTGTATTTGATTGCGAGATTTTTTGAAATTTATGTGTTTTCTCCAGCAATTCTGACAGCGAGGTAAGGCCGCATTGTCCGGTGAAAGGCTCAAAGAATCTACCGGAATTGAGCTTAAATGAGCACACATTCACCACTTCATGTAGCTCTACCGTTACCTTTTATTTAGTATAAAAATGGCGCTCTGCTCAATAACCTTCCTTCCGTTAAACGCCACTCAGCTCCATTTTCGCCGAGTGCCTGCCGTATAATCCCATGAGCTTCGCCTCCAGAAAGCCACCCTTTTTCTTGTAATTGAGCGGCGAGTGCTTCAACAGCGCACCAGTGGTGTGTAAGAACATCTTGTGCTTGAAGTTTGCAGGTCCTTTGTATGGTCAGTCTTTTCTCATCATCGTCCCTGCTCGGAAACATCTCTATAGCCCAAAGATAGATGGCATCAAAATCGGCTTTATCAATCCTTCGCCAGTGCTCATAGTTCCATCCTCGCTGTTCACAGAGCACTTTTTGCGCAATGGTACCAGCATACAGAATAGTAATACATTCAGGATTTTTGCTCCCATCTCTCCATTGTGGCAGGCTATGCATATCTTCTGCAAATGCATCAAACGCACAATAGCCTCGGTATCCATGTTCTCTCACAATTGAGAGTTCTGCAATACATCTTCCGATCACATGACCAACGATAGCATGACCAGCCTCATGATAGGCATATCGGACGAGGTGCCAGCTCCGTGGTTGTTGTCTTTGTCGTTTTGGAGTCGAAACATCTTTCATCACAGCTCTATCATACCACGCGCTCAACCAACGAGGAAGATTCTCAAGCTCGTGGCAAAGATCCTTCATGCTCTCCAGAGAGAACAGACACCTTTGGCAAGCCAATGCTCGGATCATGAGAAACACGACGTCGTCATCCTCAAACCAAAGAAGCACAAAGATAGTATATAATGAAGAGAAGGAGCTTTTTCCACGGAAATGCATACACATAGCACGTGGCAACATAGGTGACTCTGTCACAAGGAGAAGCCATGCATTTGGAAGGCGCCCAACTGGGCCATTACCGTTTGACCCGCTTTCTCAAGGGAGGTGGCATGGGAGAGGTCTACGTCGCCGAAGATCTCTCACTCCCCCGAGAAGTGGCCATCAAGGTGATGAAGACCGAGCGGGCGCTCTACCCCAACTCGCAAACAGAGCAGGAAGCCCACCGTCTCTTTCAAC
>CBJMBI010000836.1:0-1900 GCA_966427955.1 uncultured Ktedonobacterales bacterium | reverse complement strand
AATGATGTATATAATGTCACTTCCACTCCAAAGCCCGAAGAGGTCAGGAAAGAAAAGACAGAGAGTGGCGAGGTAAGGGCTAAAGGTCATAATGTTGACATCATGTTAGATCGACATTTTACGACTAGTGATCAATTCACTGCTGTTTTATCATATACAGAAAAAGCTGAGAAAGAATCCTCTTGTTAAAGAAAAGTTAGATACAATATGATAATTAATAGGATTAAAAAACGTATTAAGTAGGACTTTTCTAAGAAACTGTCCTAAGAACAGAAATTAGTATCGGAAAGGAAGTGACTGGATAGCATGTAGACCGTTATAGATCTAGAAGGTATTTTAGGAATCTGTACCGTGAGAGGCTTGCAATGAATTCTTTTAGTCATCTTTGCCCGCAGTGTCAAAGACCCTTTACTTCCAATGACATGTACTGTAGCTGGTGTAATAAGGGTTTTCTGCCATCTCCCCCTCAATCTAATGGAGATTTCTCAAACCAGGAGCGTACCAAGACCAGTCAGATGCGGGGTTTCCCAGGAGCAGAGATGATGTCTCCTCAGCCGTACGGGAGTTTTTCGCCGCCACCGCCACCTCCTCAATATAGTGGAGATCTCTCAGGCCAGGATCGCACCACACAGCCAGGTCAGATGCGGGGTTTCCCAGGAGCAGAGATGATGTCTCCTCAGCCATATGGGAGTTTTTCGCCGCCGCCACCTCCTCAATATAATGGAGATCTCTCAGACCAGGAGCGTACAAAGACAGGCCGGATGCGGGGCATGGCAGAGACTTCGCCTCCTCAGCCATCTCGGCCTGTAAAGAAGAAGTTTCGTGGATTCCTGCTCATCGGTAGTATTCTTGGAGTATGTATACTGTTAACGGCAGCTTTTTGGATTGGGGGAAACGTTGGTACGAGTAGGAATCCAAATACTGGAGCAACAACTCGTAGTAGTGCAACTTCCACCCAGGCTGCAACATCGATCCCCACAACCCAGGCTATCTCAACCTCTGTGGGATCAACCTCCACAACCCAGGCTATCTTGACTCCCGTAGTATCAACATCTCTATCAGCAGCATCTCTGAGCAGTCCAAAGTTGCCTTTAACCATCTCTTGTGTCAATTGTCCCTACCCACAATTGACAATGGTACTGAACAGTATTACCGTAAATAAAAGCGATCAATCAACAAACTGGGTCTTTACTATTTCCAACACTGGTAGCCATGCTTGCAGCAATCTCAGTTTTACTAGTCTTGAACTTACAGATCCAGATGGCACCAGTTATACAGGAAAGGGGCAAGCCGCGAATACCTTCGCTATGGATGCCAATCAATCATTACAAGTGAATGCTGTTTTTGCTCTCTTACCTACTCCTGGCACGCAATACACGCTTAAATCCGCTATTTATGTATCTGGTTGCAGCAGCAGCTTTTACACATCAAATAATTATGCAACCGAAAATTTTATGTTTGCCTGATAAAATAGCTTTTAAACAGCGATACTCCTAGCTCTTCCTCCAACTAATGAAATTGCTGGCTTAAGGGCAGCTGTGCAATGTACAAACATTTGGCCGCACGACCACAATGCAGTTCTTCCGCAACAGCAACAAATTACCGTAAATGTCTCAGTTTCATTAGTATTAATACTTTCTAAATATCATTGACCCATAATTCATATATTAGACATATAAATCATAGCACAGTATACTAATACAGAGATAGTGATTTGCCTATCTATTCGTACTATTGGGGTGTGCAGAGGATTGTTACAAACGAATATGAGTTACTGTCCCCCATAAAGGAGCGAAAAATCATGCGACGAATAGCCATCTTAGCCGAAGGGTCCTTTGAATGGCATCAAGCGAAAACGGCAATTGGAGTTATACGCTATGGTACAGATACGGTTGTTGCT
>CBJMBI010000835.1:0-1906 GCA_966427955.1 uncultured Ktedonobacterales bacterium | reverse complement strand
CTGTTGTATCCATAATTCATCTGATGATACCGTCCCAAAACGGAGTGTTGGAGGGCTAATCCAGCCTGCTGATCCTATACCACGCGGATCAAACTGGTAGAATGCGTGTTGGCCAGCAAATGCAGCCAGTGCACCATAGAGCCAGTGAGGTCCCTTACCATAGACGGCTATAGCTGTATTTGTTGGCAAATTAGCCAGAAGTGAGGAAAGCATAGCAGGCTCCCAACGATGCGAGCCAGGGGAGATGGTTTGCAATAAAATGGGCAAGTTGACAACTGTTTCCGTTGGAGCCCGATCCAACAGAGCTTTTTCAAGATATTGTGGAGAATAGGCACTGAACAGGGAAGCAATCCGCTCAACCAAAATATTAAACAATGGACCACGCACCAAAGTTGAGCGTTCCAACCCTGCAAACGTTCCCTTAATAACAGGACTTTCAGCGGTAATCATAGATGTACCATGAAGATCAGAGCAGATTTCGGCAAGGGGAAGTAAGCCGTTTTCCGCAACAAGTTTGCACCAGTTACTATTTCCTTGCTCATTCTCTGAGTTGAGTAGCAGAAGAGAATGAGTACAGTGGCGAATGATATCGAGCTGGCTTGCCTGGGGAAGTCCACCCATATCAACCAGCATAGGGACAAGGCGTCGCTTAATATCGCGGCAGATCCCTTCAGTAAAGGCATCCGTCCACTGACCCTTAATGCGAAGCTGACGTACCACAGCTTGATCAATTTCCTGTGACCAGTTTCCTTCGCCATCGGGACAAGCTCGGATGGCATGATGAGTAATATTTCGCTCACGGAGTGCAATAGTGAGGCTATAGAATAGTACTGATTTACCTGAGTGGGGAGGTCCACCAATCAATACAGCGGGTAAAGAATTCACTAGCGATACCTCCTACTACTGTTTCTATTTAGAGAGAATGAGAGAAAGACATGTCAAGACCGGACAGCACGCATGTGCTTCTGGCAACGCTTGGTGGACAACCACAAGTTGTCACTTTTGCCTTGGACTTACTTTTGCAACGAAATATTCCAATTCATGAAGTGATCGTTATTCATCCTGCCTCTCATCCCGGATTGCCACAAGCCATTGCCTGCCTCAATGCCGAGTTCATTGGGGACCACTACAAGACAAATGGGCAGACCATCACGATCCACTTTCGTCAGCATGTTCTCAGATCCTATGATACATTTATTGATGATATTATTGATGAACAAACGGCAGAAGGCACACTTAACACCATAGACGAACTCATGCGTGAACTCAAGCAGAGACAATCCACTATCCATTTTTTGATGGCTGGTGGTAGACGTCTCATGTCTTTTCTCTCCTTTTCAGCAGCACTTTTGAACTTCGACACCACCGATCGTCTATGGCATATCTACACACCTCAGGCACTGCAAGAACGAGCCAGAGGAGGAAAGATCATGCACGCCGCTCCTGAGGACGGTGTTCGCCTGATCGAAGTTCCATTCACTCGTGCTGCACCTTCTATCATGAGGCGTATCCTGCAAGATGAGGTCCCGAACGCGGGAACAGCTATCCGCATGGTGAACGAGCAAACTGATGCACAGGACCAAGCACGATGCAATCAGGTAGTCAATTCTATCAATCCAGCGCCGCTCAGAGTATTGCAAGCCTTTGCAAAAGGTCTCCACCCTCAGCAAGTCGCCAGCGAACTAGGCATCAGTCTAGCCACTGTGAGCAGCCATACCAACGTTCTCTTGAGAGTATGCCGCAACGCCTGGAATTTACCTGAGAACGAGCGACTCGACTACCGCTTCCTCCAATGGAAGTTCGCCACTTACTTCAACGACTCGTGAAGTATACCCCAACTGAATGAGAAAAAAATCAAAACTAGCTTTGAAAATCTCATCAGTAGCATTGATGCTGTCAGACATTG
>CBJMBI010000834.1:0-1907 GCA_966427955.1 uncultured Ktedonobacterales bacterium | reverse complement strand
ATAGAAGTAGGTAATAAACTCGCGGATTGCTGAAGCCTCCTTGGTATCAATATCCTTGCCCCAGAATACTGCATAACCCGCTGCTTGACGACTCCGCACACGATCTAGCCAGTTCTTCATCTCGCCCTGGATCTGCCAGAGCAAATCTTCCTCATCGATCTCCAACGGGCTATTAATAATAGCCTTAGCGACAATATCTACAGGCTTGAGTATGGAGTGCGACTCATAGCCGCCACGATAAAATGTTGTGTAGAGTTCTACACATTTTTGAATGTTTCCCAAGTTTTCCTCCTCCTTTAAGTTCATATCAAGCATCGTTTGACAGATACGTTGACCCAACATTTCCCGACAAACACGTCGGTAAATATTGATATATGCATTTGCACGGGATGCAAATACTGTTGTCCCTCTACGTTCTTGCTCACGCAAGTAGCTAAACACATACATAGGATCGGTCTCGATATCGCGGACTACTGAACTTAGGTGTTGCCATTCGGGCTTGCCTTTCTTTGAGTAAGTCTCAAAGTTCACCTGATAGACCTGGACTAGCGTTGAAAGCTTGTCCAGCACCTTATTAACTCGAACACGATTTCTCTGACCAAGGTCAGTGTGTTCGCTCGTAGCCTGTCCATGCCAAACATTATCCAGCAAACGCCCTAGATAAGGATGCGGAGCATCAAATACCACTGTCTCTGGAAAATCGTGCCCAGATGCAAAGAGCGGCAGTAGCAGCTCAGAGATGACTACCTTTGCACCCGTTACCAGTGGTAAGGCAAGTGCTAGTAATGCAGGCATAGCCCATGAACCCGTATCATTATCATCCTTACCCGCTGGCATGCCAAAGAAACACATGCTAGGATAGGTACCATTAGGATACTGATACTTGATATAGCGGTAATCATGCACTTCCTTTGCCTGTTCTGGAGTAGCTTCCAAGTTTTCCCCTGTGAGCAAATCTTCTAGCGTAGCATTATCACTATCCTCCTGACCATCAGGTTCTGCAAGTGTACGAGGACCTTTACTCTCAGGCTTGGTCTCGAGCCTGAACATCTGTGAATTGAGCACATCTTTCACTTTGAGATCTTTGCCCGTCAGTTGCTGGCGCAATGTAAAGAAGCTGATATCCCACAACCGGTCAATAATACCTTGTACCATTGCACCTGTTTCAGCAGTGAAGAAGTAGTTGGGGTAGACCGTGATATATTTGGTCTTCATTGCCTCAAACTTGCTTCCAGTCAGACGCAAATCTCCTTTTTGCAGAAGTTGCCGCAGCATCAACTCCAATGCGCAAATAGCACATACACCACCCGCATTTGTTCCAGCATAGAGCGGCATCTTGTTCTTATACACCCATGGCTGAAACAATACGGCATTATCAGATTGAGCCTCTGTCGGATATGAACTGTTGCAAAGCGTACAGATTAGCTTTTTGGCTTTGCCCTTACCTTTTGCATTTGTATAACCCTCCATTTCGCCGTGGAAATTGGGCAGCATGCCGCCAGCACGCACTGTATGCGGCAACTCTACAGTCGTTTCCAGATAGTGAGGCAAATGCGTAAGATAGTGTTGGCGCTCTTGCATCGCCTGAGCTAACTCTGCACTTGCGTACTCTTTTATCAAGGCGAAGCATCCCTGAAAGATTGTTTCTAGGCTGCTCGGATCGTTGTAATAATCTATGCCTTTATGGTCCTGCATGTAGCGAGCAGCCAACCAGAACCAGCGATAGTCCATACCACCTTTGTTAGGAATGGCCCTTGATTGCTCCCAATATGGTTGTAATTCTAGGAAAGTTGCAATTTCATTCTCTATACGTTTCTACAATTCTTGCTGGTTTTTATTGAGCATGCCAAGTACAGTGGTAAAGATAAATGAGAGGAAACGAGCCAGCCGGCTGGCTCGCAAATCTG
>CBJMBI010000833.1:0-1916 GCA_966427955.1 uncultured Ktedonobacterales bacterium | reverse complement strand
AGACGCTCCATATTCTGAATTTCAGGCAATCCAATGCAGTCTGTAAACTGCGAGAAAGTAACCATATTTGAGGCAAAGGCCTGCGAGGTATTTCCCTGTTTAAGCACATCAAGTGCCTCAAGTAATCTATGAGTTGTGGCAAAAAGCAAACTCACAGAGTAAATAACGAGCTTATATCCAAAGTCAGAGATTTCATCGAGCGATAGTGCTGGAGACTTGCCGCTTTCAACTAAATTGAAGAGCAAAGGCACCCCTGTAAATGTCTCTGTAATGGTACGTACTTCATTGATGGAGCGTGGAGCCTCAATGAGGAGCATATCTGCACCAGCTTCGAGATAGGCTGTACCCCGTCTCAAGGCTTCATCAAGGCCATGGACACTATTTGCATCAGTCCGTCCAATAATGACCAAATCAGGATCTTTCCTAGCATCAACGGCGGCACGTATCTTCTGGACCATCTCTTGCATAGGAATGACCTGTTTGCCTTCCAGATGACCACATTTTTTCGGCCAGACCTGATCTTCAATATGAACAGCGGCTACCCCGGCACGCTCATATTCCTGGATGGTACGACGGATATTGATAGGGTTCCCATAGCCAGTATCCGCATCAGCAATGAGAGGAATCTCTCCCAGAACAGAGGTCAAAGCAGCGGCACGGCTCACCATTTCACTCATCGTTAAGAGTCCCACATCAGGTTGTCCAAGCACACTTGCAGCTGTGCCAAATCCTGTCATGTAAACAGCAGGAAAACCAGCTTGGGCAATGAGACGAGCACTTAAGGCATCATACGCTCCCGGTGCAACAATAAGATCAGGACCAGCTAAGAGTTCACGCAGACGTGTAGTGACGCGCAAAATAATATCCTCCAACTCAATGCAATATAAAATAAGGTATAATACACAAGATACCGCCTTACTTGCTAATCATTCACATAATCAGCATAAATTACTTGACGCTTCAATAGAAAACCAGTAACAGATAATCACATAAAAATACTATAAAAATTTGGAAAAGAGCCTCACTAACGAAACAAAAAGAACCAAATCAGAGGAGAGGCTGTGCTATACTGCTGTGGATACGGCCTAGTGATCACTGTTGAAAGGATTATTCTTCATGGTACTTCCACAATTTGGATTGCTCTTTTTCGTAGCCATACTTGCAGGCACACTCAACGCCGTTGCTGGCGGCGGCAGCTTCTTTACCGTTCCAACGATGATCTTCTCTGGCATGTTACCAGTACTAGCGAATACAACCAGTACTGTTGCGCTCTGGCCTGGTGCAGTCGCCAGCATTGGTGCCTACCGACATGAATTGGCACAAATACACCGCCAATTTCTATTCTTACTCGTTGGTACCAGTCTCCTTGGTGGTATTCTGGGAGCTGTATTACTGTTAAACACCCCTCAAGAAACCTTCGCACACCTGCTCCCTTACCTTCTGCTCATAGCCACGCTACTGTTCAGCTTGAGTGGTCCAATCACCAAAAGACTGCGTATACGCGACATAAAAAAGAAGGAATATTTCTCTCTATCAACCATCATTTCTGTCTGTATAGCTCAATTTATTATTGCCATTTACGGGGGGTATTTCGGTGGCGGTATCGGTATCTTGATGCTGGCAACGCTGGCACTCATGGGAATGGAGGATATTCATAGCATGAATGCCCTAAAAGTTCTATTAAATGCCTCTATCAATGGCATTGCTGTTATCACATTTGTCATTGCCAATGCAGTGGTTTGGCCACAAGCCATCTTAATGATCATTGGAGCCATAATTGGCGGCTACGGGGGAGCCTATTTTGCTCGTAAAATTGAACAAAAATGGATTCGCTCCTTTGTCATAGTGATGGGTTTTGCTATGACAATCTATTTCTTTGTTCGCTAAATGCTGATCTGGGAGCATCGACGTGTTTT
>CBJMBI010000832.1:0-1923 GCA_966427955.1 uncultured Ktedonobacterales bacterium | reverse complement strand
CAATTGATATACAGGATTTGGATCTGGGGCGAAGGGAAGAGATAGTGAGCGAGACAGAACCCAGAAGTTCCGTAACAAAGCTCTCTGAATCTGGACCAAGTAGTTCTCCAATTGACAAGGATGACTTGAGCTTGGAGCGACAACTCATTAGGGAAAAGATCTTGGACAAACTTCCCTCCCTGGTAAGCACTAATTTATCTGATGCTCAGAAGTGTGAACGAGATGATCTCATAAAGGAGATAAAGTTGGCTCTAATGAAAGGCGTCTGGGGATCTGATTGGGGTAAGTTTGATCATTTTAAGGTATGGGTACGTAACAATGCACCAGAGCCACTACCTGATGAAATCAAGAAGGAAGCTGCAGATTACTACAAAGGGAAGGAAGAAATATTATGAGTCAATCAAATATCTACGATATGGTTAAGATTACTAGTGAAGCGCAACGCCTTGAGATGAGGGTTAAGGAAATCTTCAAGGATGGCATCAAACCGAAACTAACCCCAGAGGAATAGAACCGCTTACAGAGCGTTCGCCTGGAATTCCCACACATAGGATGCCATCAGGATCCTTTCGACTATTATGCTGACTCTAGCATACAAACTGTCTTTCTGCCAATTTTTTCTCTGGTATTCTTTGAGGATCTTTGTACTGCCTATGCCTGGCTATGGGCACATGGTTACAGTTTAGAAACTATTGATGAATATGTAACGCTGTTAAAATACATGTCAGTCAATGGTTTTGTCGGAGAGTATCCCTTCCCCTTAACTGCTCTGCAGATACCAGCAGATGCACTCAAAGATTACACGGTTAACAATCTCTCTTTGCGATTTCGCAATTCCGGTTACGCTTTTCTACTAGCTCACGAGTTAGGACATCTCTATCACAATCACGTTAGCTCAAGTATTACAAACGAAGAAGAAGCTGACCGTTTTGCATTAAATGTAATGCAGCGTACTTCGACAATCCCAATGGGGATCACTCTCTGGTTTCAAGCAACAGCTTACTACTCCTGGAATAGAGGCGACTTCGCAAGCGAACAGGCATGGAAAAATTTCCTAGCAAAACATAAGCCGACGCATCCTTTAAATGGGCAACGGCTTCGCGTTTTAGCGCAAAGGTTAAAGGACCATGCTGATGATTTCACACAAATTGTACAGAAATCCGCAGATAAAGAAAGAATTCTGTTTATTGCCAATGGTATTTTAGATAGGATAATACCGGTGTTAGAAGATGTAGATCTACAATACTATATGGCAGCATTGGCTCGCAATTCAAACATATCATCCTTAGCCCCCCGTCCCGCGACGAGTGTCTGAGTACGTAGACAAGCGAAATCTTACCAAGACATCATTACCTTCAGGGTCTTCTGCTCTACCATTGAGTGTAACTGCACCGGATACGTCTTCTCACGATGTAGATTCCTATTGCATGCTCTGTGGCAATTTATTGCCTGCAAAATAGGGACCCGATTATGACAGTTGAAAATTTAACCAGCCAACTCACCTCCTCCCCTGCGGACGAGCTGAAGCTGGTCTTGCCCACTGTCGTCCCCTCCATACGTTCACTCGGGCGAAAGCCCTCTAGTCCTTCATCGGAAAATCGAGCAAAAAGCGCTTTAGCGCCCGGAAAAGTAGGGACCTGATTATGGTCTTTGACTTTTTAATCCGACAATCCTGTGCACACTCCTTGGCAGCTTAGTTTTTCAAAGATCATTCTCGCGTCCGGTGTGTTCCCCTCCAAACATTGGCGGCCTCATTTTTCAAAGATCATTATCGCGTCCGTAGAGCGAGGAGGATCTCGCGCTCGCCAAAGGGATCTTCTACTACTTTCTTGAGTTCGCGCCTTTGGAAAAATAAATATAGTAATTTTCATCTAATTATATCATCCAACCTATATGTTGTATCATTTTGTATTAATATATTTT
>CBJMBI010000831.1:0-1926 GCA_966427955.1 uncultured Ktedonobacterales bacterium | reverse complement strand
CTCGCCCAGGTGGAATTCAATGTTTGCCTCCTCCTCTGGATATGACGCCTTGCTACTATTTTCATCGGTCATGGCCTGACCGTGGCGCATGGCGCTCTCTTCCAAATTGGTAAGCAGGTCTTTCGCCTGTAGGAGATGCTCTTCTGCCTCATCAAGCTCATCATTGTCTGTGAGCAGCTCGGCTAGGGAAATATGTGCTTCAAAGTTATTCTCAATAGCTAGCGACTCGCGCAATGATTCCTGGGCGAGTTTTTCATAGTGCTCAGCTTGCACATCGTCTTCCTGCTGGAAATATTTGTTGCTGAGTCGTTGCTCAACTAAAGCCTTTCGCCGTAAGTACAAAGCTCGCTTCTCTGGAAAACGCTGGATCATTGGTATTAAGTAGGCAAGGCACCGTTCATCTTGGCCAAGGGAGACCATGCGACTAGCTGCCTCTTCGTAATTTAATTGGTCGAATGGGAGTTTGCTGATAAGAATGTCGGTGTAATAGATACCTTGCATCAAACGAATGAGAAGTGTTTGGAGATGAGAGTCGGCAGCTTCATCTTGAAGTTTTGTTATTTCTTCAGGAGTATACTTTTTGGTAATAACGTCCAATTGCTCATCAATTTTCTCAATTTCTTCTTGCAAATCTTGAAGAGAGAGATTTTGTGCAAGTGTCCCCTCATCAGTCATACTTTGGATGCGCCAATTACCATGTTCCTGAACGAGGGTATAACTTGCCCAAAACCAGTGTCGGCCGCTCTCGGTGTAGATTGCAGTAGCTTTAGGCAATTCTGGCAACGTGTCACTGAGTGGCGTCTCATCCATTTTGATAGACCAGCCTGTCTCAATCTCTTTGTAGGTTGCCGAGTAGCCTTGATTAAAGGATTCGGGAAGCCAAAGTCTTGATTTGTGCTGCTCGCGTTCATAAATGTAGTTCGGTTCCAGGTCTCTTGGCTTGGCTTCTTTTGCCCAGGCTTCGCGGCGTTTGATCCACTCATCTCGTGAGAGCCCTTCACGCAGGGGACTATCCTTAGACAGGAAGTCATAGGCCATGTCATAGTCCTCACGAACCCAAGCTTCAACAAAGTTGATAATAGTATCTAGTGGACCCAAGTCATGCATAATGCTACTCTCTTCATCAAGAGTGGCATCTTCGGCCTCCAGTATCAATTGATTGATGAGCGAGAGATTAAACTGATACTCTCTAGGAGGTTTTGTATCATGGCGTTTATGAACTGCAAGAGCATTGCAAAGCAAGCGATGCCCTTCCGCGAACTCACAATTCCTCCATCTAAGAGGCAAGGTGCTTGTCTTTAATTGTGCAATATATTTCTCTGTACTTCGCTTACTGTCAATGCTAGTGAAAAAATCTTTGACCCCCTCATGAATGTTGAGATAGAACGCGAGGAGGCGAACTTCCTTATAATCCTCTCCCTGTTCCCAGAAAAGAAAAAGTTGGATCTCACCTGATGGACGTGTATCAGTAATAAGACCTTTCCAGAAGCGTGGCGGGTTTATCGGAAGTTGGACTGCACTGATAGCAGGAGTCCGATCAATAGGTGGTTGCCAGCTTGGGTAAATTTTTGCGCTCTCAAGTCGTATCAATGAGCGTCGCGCTTCTTTACGGATACTTTTGAGGGGACTCAATTCATTGATAGCAGCTAGGACGTTAGCGGCATCAATCTGGCTTTCTTTTGACAATTGCTGGAGGAAAAGGATCTGAGCACTTTCTGGCAGGTTATTAACTTCTGCCAGAGCAGCTTCAGCTTGCTTTTGATCTTCACTCGTATACAAATTATTAGCGATAATGTGATATTGCTCGAAAATGTGCTGCGCTTGTGCAGCCTCTTCTGGAGAGGAAGATATTTGCGTAATTTTTTTCTTTGTCATCGTAATCTGTGCAAGGAGACCCCCAGCATTCATGCGGGGGAGGAATTGCTC
>CBJMBI010000830.1:0-1937 GCA_966427955.1 uncultured Ktedonobacterales bacterium | reverse complement strand
GTCTATTATGGAGTAAATTAATCCTAAGGCATATGCTAAAAGGGAGACTGTTTTGCTTGACGTATGCCTAAACAAAAAAGGATATATGAGATGGAAATTATACCATATCAGCATAATACTGATAACAAAACAAAAAACAAAAATAGGGATAAAAGAAGAACGAGAAAGACTTTGAATGTTATACTAGCAACATTAAGATTTAGAAATAAAAAACCCACTGAGTCTAAATTTGAAAGTCAAGTAAATAAATCTGAAGATATTAGAAGTGGGAAGCAGGTAATGCAATTGGAGGATTCTGGCAACGATATAAAAGCAACTTCATCGAATGTATCTGTAGGAGAGATCCAAGCGACCACATCGAGTGTATCTGGAGGAGAAATCCAAGCGACCACATTGAGTGTATCTGGAGGAGAAATCCAAGCGACCACATTGAGTGTATCTGGAGGAGAGATCCAAGCGACCACATCGAGTGTATCTGTAGGAGAAATCCAAGCGACCACATCGAGTGTATCTGGAGGAGAAATCCAACCGATAGCATCGAATGTATCTGGAGGAGAAATCCAAGCAGTTACATCCAATGATTCTGGTGATGAAATCCAAATAACTACATCTGTGGATTCTGGAGTTGCAAGACGAGCAACTACATCTGGAAAGCCTAAGCTTGCAAGGTTGTCAAGCTGGAGCGATCTGAATAAATGTGAGATACGTGATGAAGATAAATTGACTATCCTAATAGAACGGTGCAAGGACCAAAAGTTTCTTGAAAAGGTGGGCAAAATTCTGGAAGAAAAACGAAAAAGTGGTGAGACAATGCTTAAAGGAGATTTTGTGCTTCTTCCTGATGAAAAGACGGCCTATGAGTGTGGAAATAGTCAATATACGAGTGCTAAAGGCATTTTGGAAAAACTTGCTCAGTCCAATACGGAAGAGGAGTATGATCTACGGGATAGGTTCGGGGATAACCAACTGACAGGTGCCCAGAAACGTCTACTAAATGCCGCATGGGAGGCTGCACAGGAGGTTCAGAGTAATCTAGATATGCAAGGCTCTCAAAATCGTTCTTTGTCTCCTCAAGATGGAACGCAGATGCGTTCTTTGTTAAGAAGTTTGACTAGGATGGCACTCTCTCAGGTTTTCTCCGCAGATAGATGTGCTCACTCAGATGAGGTGGAGACTCTTGAGATTGATGTAGCAAGGCTGGCAAAGAGCCCTGGCTTGGTTAAGACTCAACATAGGATATTCCTCGCAAAGAATTTTGAACAATTGAAAGCAGAGTACCCCGACCATTCTGATGAAGGCATATTCCGCTTGGCTTGGGAGAAAACTTTCAATGATACGTGGGAGTGGATGGGGAAGGAGGACTCAAATGGTCACACGCTTGTAGTAGATGAAAGATTAGAAGCGAAAAATATTTTAAAAGAACTTGACTTTAGAGGAGAAGAAAATTTGAAAAAAAGAATCAAATCGCCAGAGGAGAAGAAGCGTTGGTGGGACTATGTTAACAGCCCCTCAGTGGCTGTGATCAACACGGTTGTGCAACTGGCGTCATTCTTCACTGGTATCCAGACCTTATATCAAATCCGGAATGGTCTCAGCTGGATCAAGGACCTCCCTTGGAATGACCAAGGCTGAGCCAAGTAAGATCATAAGGTAGTCGTGAGCTTGATGTGCTGAGTGAGGTCACAAAGTGAGGCTCTCTTCTCCAGCTCACTTTTTTAATGATCTCCATTTTGTCCTATCAGCCCTTAGGTATCCACTACCGAAATGTCCTCAAGCTGCTCTTTGGATAGGGAAGGGCATCAGCTTTCGCCCTTTAGCCCTCATTCATTTCTCCACTGATGTAGAGCCAGCGTACAAAGTGCATACGCAGATCATCGGTCAGACGTTGGCGCATCTCGGCATTTTCATAGAGATGCTCACGGAAGTGGAGTAACATT
>CBJMBI010000829.1:0-1938 GCA_966427955.1 uncultured Ktedonobacterales bacterium | reverse complement strand
AGGACAAATACTTGAGTAACGTTTTTGTAGGTGATACCAATAAGCAGCCACTCGGTCTGGTCCATCCGGCCCGTGCAAGAAAATTACTTGATCAAAGAAAGGCAGCTGTCTACCGTCGATACCCATTTGTCATCATCTTGAAGGTGGCAATCACTAATCCCAAAGTCTCAGATCTCAGGATCAAGCTTGATCCAGGATCAAAAACCACGGGGGTAGCAGTGGTAGACGATCAATCAGGGAAAGTCATTTTTGCCGCCGAACTCTCCCACCGTGGGCACAAGATCAAAGAAAGCCTAGATGGGAGACGAGCTATCAGGCGATCGAGAAGAAATCGCCAAACCAGATATCGCAAAGCAAGATGGCAGAATCGCAGAAGAAGGGAAGGCTGGCTTGCCCCTTCTCTACAAAGCCGGATTGCCAATATCCTTACTTGGATTGTCCGACTGAGGAAGTTCTACAACATCACGAATATCAGCTTAGAGCTCGTTCGCTTCGATATGCAGATCATGGAAAATCCAGAGATAGAGGGAGTCGAGTATCAGCAAGGGACTTTAGCTGGATACGAGACAAGAGAATACCTACTTGAAAAGTGGGGAAGAAAATGTACTTACTGTGGCAAGGAAAACATCCCTCTCCAGATTGAACATATTATCCCACGCGCCAAAGGCGGGTCAAATCGGATCTTGAACCTCTGTCTTGCGTGTGAGAAATGCAATCTGGCTAAGGGAACCAAGAGCATAGAGGAGTTTCTCAGGTCGAAGCCGGACTTACTGAAACGCGTTCTAGCACAGGCAAAGGCCCCACTCAAGGACGCTGCTGCTGTAAACACAACTCGTTGGGAACTCCACAGACGGCTTGAAACTTTGGGATTGCCAATCGAGTGCGGTTCAGGTGGGCTCACCAAATACAACCGGACAACACGTGAGCTGCCTAAAACTCACTGGTTAGATGCGGCATGTGTGGGCAAATCGACTCCTAAGAATCTTCAGATTGCAGGTGTGCAGCCTCTTCTCATCATGGCCAAGGGACATGGGTGCCGTCAAATGTGCCGCATGAACAAGTACGGTTTCCCGCGTACCGGACCCAAAGAAGCCAAATTTGTGAAAGGCTTCCAAACGGGAGATATGGTGAAAGCTTGCGTCACATCTGGCAAAAAAGCGGGAACGTACGTGGGAAGAGTTGCAGTACGTGCTACTGGATCATTCAATATTACAACTGCAAAAGAAACCGTACAGGGAATTAGTTTCAAATATTGTCAGGCCGTTCATCGCATGGATGGCTATAGTTACCAGAAAGGAGAGGAGCCCCTGTGCCCAAGCCCCAAATAAGGACTCGCCATTCCTCCCGATGCCTAAAGGGCAGGGGTCTCCTGGCTCGAAAAGATGAACGGTTCTTATACCACTGTTACAAGTGTACTATTTATACTATTTGTACTCAGTGTACCAATTAGAACTTTGAGGCCTTCAAGATCTTTGACCATTCAATCTTCTGATTGGTGTTCAGTGATGTGATTGCGGCTTTCCTTGAAGACTGCTAGAAGGTAAATGAATAGTCTTTCTGTTTGGAGGTACAACAAAACAAGGGGCATCTACCCTTATTATTAGTAAGGGCTAAAGGTATCAATAGTATCAATGGTACAAATGGCACACTTGGTACAGAAGTTACTGACTAGTGAGAGGTTGCTCTCCTGAAATTGTAACAGTTGTAACAGTTGTAACAGCTAAATTCCTAGTGTTACTTTCCTTTGGTTAAGGCTATTATAACAGAAAATAATTATTTTTTCAAGAGTTAAGTGTAGTAGGATCGCCATCCTTTTGGGTGATGCTAGCTGTGAAACCACTTAATCATATTTTACCTGCTATGTTGCACACGCAAATTTCATCGATGGAGTCATTACTATGAGCACAGTTGGCCAGAAAGAGCGAGCCACCCAAAACC
>CBJMBI010000828.1:0-1939 GCA_966427955.1 uncultured Ktedonobacterales bacterium | reverse complement strand
TTCCAGAGGAAGTTCGGGAAAAATCACTCCAAGACTCAAACCTGTCAGCAGAAGCTAAATCAACTTTCCGACTGGTTGCAACAGAACAATGTGCCAACCGCATCTTCACCAGAGGCTTCTTTACCAAGGCCGAGCAATGACCCCCTAGAGCATGCGTCAAATCAACGTGATCTTGTTGACGATGCACCAGCACAAAACCGTCAAGAAATTTTCCGTGTGCCGCCTTATCAGAAAGCAGCAGGGAAATTACTAGGTATAGCTATACCTCCGATGCACCTTAATTTCTACCAGCAAGCTTGTAAAGCTGCTCGATTTGCTGCCATACAGACAGGAAAATTTCTAGAAAATGACCAATTTGAGCAAATGCACAAAGCTATCTTCTTCAAGAGAGCCTACGCAGGAGACCGTAACAGTGCAGAATTTAAACGACTGGTGGAGCAGCATAAGAAAGTCTTCCCTTACGAGATTAAAAGAGCGCATTGGCAATGGAAGCTAACAAAGTGCCTGGGCATAAATTATACGAATGAACGAGAATATAATCTTGTTAATCAGATAGAGGATAAAAATGGGCTAGTTTTGTTAATCGATGAAAGAACCAGAGGACAGCTTCTTCCTCAAGATAAGACACAAGAGATTGATAAACTGAAAGAAGAATTTGACCAGATTAAAGAGGAAGAGAGAAAGATATACGGCAGATGAACTTGCGAAGAAGATTCGGCAAAGAGTTCCCTGACGCGGGAGAGCGGCAGGAGTTGGAACAGCGACAAGTAGACTGCCAACGCCTGCACGTTGGGACTGTATTAGGCCGCAGCGTCCACTCCTGCGGGAAAGGCCCCTTGGCAGCGTGCTCCACACCAAGGCGCTTTGGAGTGCTCTGGCTTCTTCTTCGGTCATGCTCACAGTTTATCAGCTTTCGCCCTCTCGGGAAAGGGGGTCCTGAGTAGTTACCCTCAACTCTCAATGGCTTCTCTTCAATTTTAGTATGATAGAACAAATAATCTATCTTCCAAGAAATGAGCGACTTCACAATATTGACCATTGCCAATGAGGTCTATCAATAAAGCAGCTTCCAGATGCTTGCAATTGCTCCCCATGATGCATTATACTGCACTCCAAGTAAGTTTAGGTATTATGGTCAGTGGATCTAGCCAAATACCTACGTAGTCTTTCTTTGCATGAGAAAAGATACAGGAGAAAATAAATGGGAGTGTGCAAATGCAAAGGACCAGCTTCAATTGCTACCTTTATTTTTTGACGACTCCTAAAAATCAAGGTGCAGGTAGTTTCATCTACAGATCTGCCTGCCATTGTCCAATTAAAAAGGTTTACTCGTCAGTGGTGGTTGATCTGAGAGCTTAGCTGGCATATTACAGCGCTTATTATGTTCTATGATAAGCGGATCAATGAAAGTGCCAGTCCACTGGGACAATGGGAAGACCTGTCCCTGACTCATACATTCCTTCAACTGGTTGGCCACCGCACGGGCTTTGACTAGGTCCGCTTTTTCTTGCCTGAGTCCCTGTAATCGCGCTAGCAGATAATTGATGGAGTAGCCAATACGCCAAAGGATATTCTCTTGAGAGAGTGGAACCCGTTCAGAAAAGTCACCGCTAGCAATGGTTCTATTGAGTGTTTGAAGGATGGTACGAGTACCTACTTCCAGTTGCTGAGATCGCTCTCTTTCTTGCTCTTGAAGCTTCAGTTCCGATTCTCTGAGTTCTGCTAGCTCTTCAGCTTTGTCGGCACGTCTAATGGTGTCCAGCAGAATGTGAATGACGATGAAGAAGACCGCTGTTACAAAGATCTGCACGAAAATAGGCGGGAGAGCGACACCCCAGAATGATTCAGCAAGGTGTTGACGGAGATCTCCGTCAAATGGATAAAACTTCAGGAGCATGACTATGGTAATACAGTTCAGAAGTGCAATCAACACACCGAG
>CBJMBI010000827.1:0-1940 GCA_966427955.1 uncultured Ktedonobacterales bacterium | reverse complement strand
AGCGGGTCACCTTGCAAAGGAGGATATCACATACACTGGAGACAAGAAGGAAACCCTCATCATGGTAACGATTGCCATGATCAAAATATGAATAGTCATTGAGGAATAGAGTCATGGCAACCAACTTATTAGAAGTCACATTGAAAACATGTACTCCTATTTGGACAGGAGGTGTAAATGGTGAATGTAACAGACTGCATATCACTGGTATTATGGGTAGTCTCCGCTGGTGGTATGAGGTAATCGTACGAGGTCTAGGTGGATGGACTTGTGATCCCAGTAAACATAGCTGCCAGTATGATCCAAATAAGCCTCATGCTGGTTTGTGTGATGTATGCAGAGTATTTGGAGCAACAGGCTGGTCACGAAGATTTCGTCTTATCATTAATGATGAGACACAGCTTCGACCCAATCTTTCGTATAATAGTGTGACTACAGCATCACGAAGCTATGTAAACCGTTCCGGCAAAACGATAATACCAAAATGGTATCTTAACAGTCCCCCATTAACTGGCCATGCAGCTATCCAAATAATCGCAACTGATAAGCAGTTCCCTGTAGAAGTTATTGGCGACTTATTTCAATTTTTAGCAGATTGGGCAAGCATTGGTGCAAAACCTCAAATGGGCTTAGGTGCTATCACCGTTGCTCCTCCTCAGAAAGCACAACATCTTACTACCTATCTAGTTGACCATCTTACACCAGTGTCACAGGCCGATGCATCACCTGCACTGAGCGATATGTTTTTTGTAGGCATGAACGCGGAGAGCTTCCCTCCAAATGAGACTTTTAATCTTAAATATGATTTACGCCGCTTGTTCCATAGCAATCAAGACCTACGCCATTTTGTTATGGGTACAGTTGACAATGAGCGCCAAGGCACAAAAATTATGATGACAAATCCCTATAACAATAATACCCCTCTTATAGTCTGGGGATGGATACCAGAAGCAGTCAGCGAATTCGGAACATCTCGTGAACAAGTTGTCAAGCTGATACATTCACATTTGACCGCACACTACAAAGTCAGCTATTGGCGTGAGTTTAATTCCACACGAGACCCTACAAAGATACAATCCACTCATCCTCAAGATTTCTTAGAAAGTCTTCTGAAAGGTGCAAAATGATTCGCGATTATATTACCTTTGAATTGCAACAAAGGCTATCATCCATAGACGAATTACAAAAACTAGAACAAGCTACGGAGGGAAAGAGAGGGGGAGAAAAGAGAGAGGCAGAAGAAGTCGCAAAGCAGAAACGTCGGTCAATCCTCAAGGGATCTCGTTCACCTTCAACTGTCTACCAGTTTCTGGCTACGACCAAAGAGGCTAACGCAACTGCCTTTCGCACAGAATGGCAAAACGCTAATGAGAATTTACAATACCCAAGAGACACAGTCATAGACTACTACCAGAAGAATTGTGAATCTCCTGAGATTGATCTGGCCCTATTGCCTACAGGCTCCTTTGTCTTACAGTTCACTTTCACTTTTGCTCAGCCTTACATCTCTCGCGACGAACAAGATTTCTACATCATTGATAACCCTATTCGGAAGGACAAAATACTCGGGCTCCCCTATGTAGCACCAACTTCATGGAAGGGCAGTCTACGTGCTGCGCTTTGGCAACTAGGATCTAGTGCTCAGGATGAAGCCATTTATCGACTCTTTGGAAATGAGAAAGGTGAGGAAAATCAAGACAAACTTCATGCTGGCCGTCTTTATTTCTTTCCTACCTTATTTACACAAAAAAGCCTGGAAATCATCAATCCGCATGAAAGGGAGCAGCGTGTTGGTACGAATCCTATGCTCTTCGAAAGTGTCCCTGGTGGCGTAAAGGGTGCAACAGGAAATTTCACTTTGCTCTACGTACCATTTGATTGCATTGAGAAAGATGAAAAGACGACGCGTGAACAAGTAGCTCAAGATCTACAACTAGTGA
>CBJMBI010000826.1:0-1941 GCA_966427955.1 uncultured Ktedonobacterales bacterium | reverse complement strand
ATGCGGGTAGATTATAGCAGAAGACTCTGAGCAATGTCAAATAATTACGCTATTGGCTCTGGCAGGTGTATGAATTAGTTGTAGATGTCAAGTAACCATTGACTCATTGCTCTGTCCTCTTGCTCACTCGACGGTTTTGCCGTTGAGCACACGCAGACTTTCCAGGATCTGGATCAGCTCATCTCTGGAAACGCCTAGGGAGACACCTTTAAATGGATATCTTGCGATTGCACCTTGTTTCCTTTAGCATCAAAACCTGACGCAAAAACTGTGACTTCGACCGAGAGCGGGGGCACAACCCCGACGATTTCCCCCTCATTGTTCTTTAGCACACACTCGGCAATCTTTTTCTCGGAAGTTGTAGAGCCATGCTCGTTAGGAAGCAGGTCAGGACCCCAAAAAGGAGGGATGGAGACGGTGTTCATCTCGGGATTGGCCGAGCCTGCCGGACAGTCCATTTGGTATTGCATATCATATCCCACGTGACTGACCTGCGAGCCACAGTTATTTTGCGTGTCTCCCTGGACAGAAAACCATAGAGCCCTCCCAGAAGGGTTGTCCTCATAGCCATTGGAAATTGCCACTGTGCGACTAATGTCCAAACATCGATTGACAGCAGCAGGGTACGGCTCGAGGACTTGCCCGACGCCTGTCTTATCCTTCTGTTTTGCCAGCTGCGGCCTCTCATTTTGGCTCTCTGGCATTCTAGTTTTTTTGATATGGTCAATCAAACCAGGGAAAACACGGCTCAGATCCAATGTCTCCATTTTCTGCTCCAAGAAACACAACTCTGCGTGGAACAGGCCTCCCATTGCTACCGCAACAAGCAGTCCCCCAACAAGAAGAGCCTTGAAGAGGAAGGACCTTTTTATACACTGTTTACACACATTACGTTCATTTACTTTCCCTACATCTGAAACTTTTTCAGTTTCTGTATCTCGTTCTGTTCTCCGATCCATGGCTTGCAATCCTCCTGTTACTCTTGCAGATGTTCAGAAACATCTATGCAAGCATAGCATACAAAATTATTAATTGCGTTATAGAGTGAAACAAAAGCAAGGAGCTTTCTTGAAGCACCTGAAGAGAAAAGTTCCTTGTGCAAGAGATCAATACTACATGCATGCATGCTTTGGGAATGAGAAAGCATTTTATCGCGTCTGTTCGAAAGACTCCCACAGTTCCAGGAAGCCTTTCGAACAACATGCAACGCTTGTCTTTTATATCTTTTTCTAATCCACAATGCGGCTAAATCAATATTTTACAACTATACCATGTTTAATGCCTATGACGGCTTATATAACGTTTTATCGATATTTTGAGACTGTACCGCGTTTACGTTAGCATCGACACCCGTCGCAAAACCGGAGACTTCGATTGCATTCGGAATCACAGCTCCCTGGACTCCTCCCTCGCCGCCCCCTACGTAGCACGTGTAAATCCACTGTCTGGCAGATGACGTGACAGAGTAAGGCCTGCCTTGAGGAAATGAAGCATAGTCAGCCTTAAAGTTGAAGGGTTCGGCTATTCCGGGATCGTACGATCCTGACGGGCAGTCCAATTGGACGTTCATGTTATAATGCACGTCACTGACCTGCGAGCCACAGTTATTTTGTAAGACCCCCTGGATATCAAGCTCTAGACCATACCCATCAGGGTTTGCAACCCCTAGAACGCGATTGGCATTTATTTGCGTTTGGCTAATATCCAAACATTGCTTGTCAGGCGTGTCCAGCCTACGACGCTCTGTCTCGCTGCTCTTGTGCTCAGTGAGCCGCCGACTCTCTGCAAGCAGCTTCCTTGCACGCTCTCTTAGCTCTGGATTGGGATTGGGATTGGGATTGGCTTTGAGTTCCTCCATCACAGCTCGCATTCTCTCCATCTGCTCCTGAGACGACGTGCGATGCTCCATCCCTTTGTCCTGTCCTTCCTGATGGGTCTCTT
>CBJMBI010000825.1:0-1943 GCA_966427955.1 uncultured Ktedonobacterales bacterium | reverse complement strand
CCAGCCGTTTTGATTGTGCTAACATCGGTGCGAATTACTACACCGCTGGCAGAGATTACCATCAGATCGTTATCTTGCTCGGTAATCACACGAGCCGCTACGACCCGCCCCGTTTTGTCGGTGACCTTCGCTGTGATCACACCTCCACCTCCACGATGCTGACGATGGTATTCGTCAATGGGAGTGCGTTTACTGTATCCATATTCGGTCACAATGAGCAATTCACTATTGGGCTGAGCAAGATTAAGCGAAACGACGCTGTCATCTGCTGCCAGACGCATACCTCGTACCCCTCCACTTGTGCGCGATGCTAATCGCAAGTCATCCACACAGAAGCGGATTGCCTGTCCCTGAGTGCTGATCAGTAGGATATCGTCACCAATATGGGCCAGCTTTGCTCCAATTAGCTCATCATCCTCTTCTAGGTTCATCGCGATTAGGCCTTGACGACGTACTACTTCGAACTCGCTCATAGCCGTCTTCTTGACTTCGCCTTTCTTAGTCGCGACAATCATCAGGTCGCGACTGACTCCCTTGGGTACGGCGACGATAGCTGTGATGCGCTCACGTTGCTCGATGGAGATCATGTTGATCAGGTGCTCGCCCTTGGCTGTACGACTGACATCGGGCAGTTCATAGACTTTGAGTTGGAAGACACGACCTCTATCAGTAAAGAAGAGCAAGCTATCATGTGTATTCGTCACTACCAGATGACGGACAGTATCGTCCTCACGTGTAGCCATGCCGGTCACTCCACGACCACCACGCCGCTGGGCTCGATAGGTGTTGGAGGGAAGCCGCTTGATATAGCCTTTTTCTGTGAGTGTGACGACAACCTCTTCGTTAGCAATCAGGTCTTCTTCGCTAAATTCGCCGGCTTCAGCATTGATGATCTCTGAGCATCTGGGATCACCATATTTTTCTTTCAGTTCCTCTAGATCAGCTTTGATGACCTTACGAATTTCATCAATATTACTGAGCAGCAGATTATAATAGGCAATGTTCTTGATGAGTTGTTGCAGTTCATCTTCTATCTTCTGGCGTTCTAGGGCTGCAAGACGGGCTAGGCGCATGTCCAAAATAGCCTTGGCCTGTTCTTCAGAGAAGCCAAATTGTTCGCGCAAGTTGATCAGCCCATCGTCATAAGCGGACCGGGAAGCACGAATCGTATTAATCACGGCATCCAGGTTATCTAGCGCGATCTTCAAGCCTTCCAGGATATGCTTACGAGCTTCTGCCTTGGCGAGTTCATAGCGGGTACGGCGTGTGAGGACAATTTCACGGTGGGTGATATAGTGCTGCAAGAACTTTTTGAGCGTGAGGGTCTGGGGCTGCTGATCCACCAGTGCAAGCATGTTGGCATTAAATGCCGTTTGCATGGCAGTGTATTTGTAGAGGGAGTTGAGGACACTTTCATAGCTGGCATCGCGCTTCAACTCCATGAATACGCGCATACCCTGGCGATCAGATTCGTCACGTACTTCTGAGATGCCATCGATTTTCTTATCGCGAACCAGTTCAGCAATCTTTTTGACAAGGTCAGCTTTATTGACCTGGTAGGGAAGTTCTGTGACGATAAGGTTCATACGACCACGCTCGCCTTCCTCAAGATGAGTCCGTGCACGCATGACAATTCTTCCGCGGCCATTGGCATACATGTTGCGAATGCCTTCACGGCCATGAATGATTCCACCAGTGGGGAAGTCGGGACCGCGAATGATACGTGACAAGTCTTCTGTTGTGGCATCTGGATGATCAATCAAATGAGCGATCCCGTTGCAAATCTCGATCAGATTATGTGGTGGGATGTTTGTGGCCATGCCAACGGCAATACCGGTAGAACCATTGAGCAGCAGGTTTGGTAAACGTGCTGGGAGGACGGTCGGTTCTTCGGTCTGGTTGTCATAGTTTGGTCTGAAGTCAACTGTATCTTTATCAATGTC
>CBJMBI010000824.1:0-1948 GCA_966427955.1 uncultured Ktedonobacterales bacterium | reverse complement strand
AGGCCGAATAACTACTGTTAAGTGTACTTAGATCGATCTATCTTTGTCAAGAGAATAACTACTTACAGAATGCTGGTTCAAAAAAACTACTTCCAGAACAATATGAAAAACAATGCTTGACATCGAGTCAATTTCTGATTTATAGTTGTTATAGATTGTTGATAGCTTGTGGACTATAGATAGATTGCCTTTTATCCCTTCTGCTCATAACAGATCTAGTGCTGGACTAAGAGAAAGTGACCCTATCTCTCCCACACGCTGAAAAGTCCCGAGTCAACAATGTATTGCAAACGTATTAGTAGGTTAAAATCTTTATAAAAGTGTATAAGGGAGTATTAATCGTTATGGACAGAAAATTTAGTAGCAATATGGAGACAAAAACCGCTCAAGCAAGGAGCACTAAGAGTGCACACAGAATAAGGGAGAGAAATGCCACTCTAGAGACAACGATGACTCGATCAGGCCAAGAGAGGAGCGCTAAGGACAAGCACATACTAAAGGGAGAGACCGCTTCAGAGCCAACGGTGACTCAATCTGCTTGCCAACCACGACGGTATTTAACAACGCTCGCCCTTGCTTGGTTAGGACTTTCCTCATCATTTGTCACTGGATATGCCCAAGAGATACCTACCACAACTACTCTTAGCATGAGGGATAGTTCTGGTACTGATCTTAGTCAAAGGAATGCATTGCATCATCTGCCAGAGTCCACAGATCTTGCCAGTAGCTCCGACTCTCGGCATCAATACTCGAACAGGGGACCTGATAAAATTTCTCAGTGGCAAGTAGGTAAGGATTGGCCTACAGCAGACGTTGTTGAGTGTATAGCACAAGATGACAAAGCTCGGAAGGAGATCATATCTGCGTGCCAGAATCCAGAATCTATGAAGAAATTTTTTTCTATAGCAGGAAACAATAAATGCATGAAAAGTATCAGCGCTATGCTCCTAGATGAGCATTTCATAACGCTCTTTTGCGATTTGTATCAGAATCCAAAAGTTAGGGACAACGTTGTTGCTCTAGAAAAGAATAAAGGACTTATGAACAGTATTAGACCTCTACTCAACGATAAAATTAATGACAATCTTAAACAAATTTTAAATGCTAGACAAGAAGAGGTTCGTAGCCATAACTTAGATGCCACGCAGGAACCCTTTAAAAGGCAAAAAGGGTCCATGCGAAAGTTACTAATCCAACAAAGATCATCTAGAGTACCCAGTTATGAAGCTTCAAGGAGGCAATCAGCTGAATTTAAACGTGACTCTAACTATAGAGACGATCCAGCATTCTCTGAATTTCTTAAAGAACTCCAACGTTGCAATGACAGAAATAGAGAAGAACTCCAACGTTGCGATGACAGAATTAGAGAAGAACGCCAACATTGCGATGACAGAATTAGAGAAGAACGCCAACATTACGATGGCAGAAACTACTATTCACACACAATGCTTGGTATGGTTATTATTGGATGTTTTGCATATATTTACAAGCAAGCTGGAGATCTTTCTAAAACAAAGTCTGACTTAAAAGAAGAAAAAGAACGTAATGTTGAAGCCACAATTGCCATAGCACAAGAGCAGACTAATACTAAAAGGGAACAAGAGAAGGCTCATTCTAATATAGTAGAAAATAAAAGGTTACGTATCATGGTCGAGGAACTTCAGGAAGAGAACGATTTCCTAAGAAGACAAATGATTCCTGCTGCTCGTCCTCTAACAGATGCTCTTCTCAAGAGGTGGCATTCATCAAGCGAAGCAAGCTCCAGAGATAACTCACGACAATCTTCTCAGCGTGGCAGTGATCAAAAGAGAGAAAAGTCACAGTAATCAGGAAAGACAAGCACAGTATTCTCTCAAAAATCTGGCCCCCACCTAGGTGGCCAACACCCTCAGATTATGTTCTCTCAAATTATTGAAAGGAGACGTTCATGTAGGGGGCTACACCACCC
>CBJMBI010000823.1:0-1948 GCA_966427955.1 uncultured Ktedonobacterales bacterium | reverse complement strand
GCGATAAAAGCGATCAAAGATGCGATCCAGATGCTCCGCTGCAATGCCAATTCCCTCATCAGCTACACTGACACGGACCTCAGCCTCATTTGCCTCTAATTGCAAACGGATCATCTTGTTAGTCGGAGAATAGTTCACTGCATTATTTAATAAATGGTTTAAAACTTGTTCAATGCGCAAAGCGTCACAGACAACAGGCGGAACATCCGAAGGCAGATCTAGAATGAACTGGAAATCTGGAGCCTGGCTCTGCCAGCGTTTGACCGTTTGTAGAAGCAGTTCAGAGAGTTGGATCTGAGCCAAGCGTAGAGGTTGGGTCCCCGCATCGAAACGCCAGACATCTAGCAATGTATTGAGCACATCATACAGACGATCAGTTTGAGAATCAATCATCTGTAGCATCTCACGCTGTATAGCGGGCTCCCAACGGGCCGAGCCCCCCAGTAGCGTTGTTGCACAGCCCTTGATAATTGCCAACGGCGTCTTCAACTCATGAGCTGCCATAGCCAACGTCTCAGAACGCGACTCTGCCATTGATCGCTCAAGAGTAATATCATCGAGCAATACACCACGACCAAGCAGATCGCCATGGTTGTCGCGCACCGGAAAACTACGCATACGCAACCAGTAGACAGCAGCATCGGCTAACGCCAGATCAGCGGAACACTCCTGGTCAGGATGTTGCCAGACTTGATCTAGTTCCTCTCGCACTTTTTGGGGATCAGTCGCCAACGATAGCAGATGCTGACGTACATCGAAATGCTGCAAAACAGCAGGATCATACTTATTTACATGTAGTAAACGCAGAGCACTTGGATTTGAATATGTCACACGTCCATGCCGATTGAGAAGTAGAAAGCCACTACCCATATTAGCACATACTTCCGTCAGCACACGATATTCGCGTGTAAAACCAGCAGGGATTCTCTCTTTATTAGTAGAGGATTGTACTAACGATAGCGCATTTTCTTCGATCCACAAACCGCCATTAGCCAGATATTTGTAATCCTCAGCACAGGAATCCATAAACAACAACTCTTTCCCGTCTTGTGACACAGTTTTATTCGTATTCTAGCAAGGAGAGTCAAGCGTGGGATAGAGGAACCTTGCATCGTCACTGCTGTGAGACTGATGGCCATGTAACACTTTTGCTACCTCAGCGATATATTTATCAGATGAGGTTGAGCCCCATTCTCTGGTGACTAGGCTCACAAACATGATCACAATTGTGCCTCCATCATTTCATGTGGCTGTACCACCTCCTCATTGATCAGGTACTCTCTTTCTGAAGAGAGGCTCTGGCACATCTCTGCAAAGAGCCATCACAGAGGGAGATTGTACCGAAGGATTTTCCTGATAACTTGATTTTCCCATTCTGATGATCATCATGCTTCAATTTGTGCAAGATGATCTAGGCCAAACATGAAAGGAGCCTTTAACAACATGACCACACAAGCTGTTTCTCTGTTGTCCATCTTGCGAGGCTACATGAAAGCATGCATCCCTTTCACTGCAATACTCTTGTCACTCGCCTCCTCATCGTTGACATTGGCCGACTCGAATCGGGCCTACGTGCGCGTTTGGACCCCCACGGGCACCCAGAGTATTAAGATAGTTTGTGGTGACAGGTGTAAGAATCCTAATGCCACTTGGTGTGCCAGCAACGTACCATGGCAATCAGCATTAGACAAGGGTGAATATCATGATTTTGGCATGCAAGGACAGGTTGGCCATACGCTGAGCATTACTGCTTACAGCCAATCAAACTGTCAAGGTCAGACCCTTGGGCGTGCATCAACCATCATAAATGATCCAGGAGATTGCTGGTTTGATATACCGGGTGGTGTTGTTAGTGGTGCATGTAATGGCACGACAGAATCTGTATCACCTACAGGCCGGAGCGCGATCAGATGAAAGCTAGCTGGCAGCAATCCAAAGAAAGCAGACA
>CBJMBI010000822.1:0-1948 GCA_966427955.1 uncultured Ktedonobacterales bacterium | reverse complement strand
TGGGTAAACCAAGCTCGTCTAGCGGCTTTGTAGTCAACCTTGGGTAGGTAGTGCTGGTAGGCTTTGCGCTTGTTCTTCATCCTGCTCTGCCTTTCGCTGTAACATCACTGAGATAGGCCAGACGCTGACATACACCACATACAGCCGTGCCTACAATCCACTCAGGACCTGGAAAGTACCACTCTCTTTTATGCCAGTGTGGACTAGGACACACTTCTATCCTGCATGCCAGTATCATGCCCCGTATCTCATGCCTATGCTGTTTGATGGACTGTCTCACCAGAGACGGGACCCGTTTATTTGGTGACCAGATGGCTACCGACCTGGAAGTAAGTCGGATAGCCGCGTTTAGTTTCTGCAGCTGGTAGAGTGCTGAGTGCAGAGTGAGTTTATCCATGGCTATCCCCTACTTCATTAACCCAAATGTATAGAAGGCGTGTCCTTCTTTAAGAGCCTACCTAGTTCTGTTATGCTTGTGTTTGCAGGAACAAGCGTTGTAAACGAAAGTCCTTCGTCTTGCGGGGTTTGCAGCTTGTTGCCTAATACAATTGACTGGTGAGGTGCAAGCATGGCTATCATTGCGATAAGCATAGCGGGGTTCTTGCCTACTGCGCTTTCCATGACCTGATGTGTACACTGCTCACAGTGATACGTTCTGTGGTAGACGCGGTACTGACCAGCTAATTGGTCGGTAATCACCTTCCCCCAAACACGATCAATCTGCTTGGGATCCGCAGCTAGGGATAAAACATCCATGTAGTGCTCAAATTTGTAGAGTGCATCATTCCCACATGCGCAGCTCTCTCCCTGTGGATCATAGTGTTTTATCCACGTTACCAACATATTGAATGGAAAGTCCGGTTTCACTTGCACTCTCTTTTTTCTTTGGCTCGCTCTGCCCATTTACAGCACCCTTTCTATGGGTCCCTAGGATGTCCAGGGACCCGTGTCCTAATCCTTAGTCTTCATTGCGTCCTAATTTACGTTGCATATAATGCTCTTTACAGTACATAACCTCGTCTATCTCATAAGATGCTGGTGTCTCGATACCAAGATCAAGGCAGTCATAGCAGACCTCGATAATCTGTTTGATAGGTGCTAGTCCCTGCTCGCCAGACATCCGGTATGCGGCTGACCAGTCCTTACTATCTGTAGGCATGCACACCGATACGTCTATACCTTTGCGTCTAAGGTTTGTTGCTAACTGTTTTGCTGCTTTACATCCTGCACTGTCAATGTCGAGTCCCATAACCACGTTACAGACGCTGAGAGGGAGCATGCCAGCATCTAGACCTGTGGTCCCTATTGGGATAGCGTTGAATATGCCACTGGCCATACATGCCAGTGCGTCAAAACCGCCTTCTACAAAAACCAAGGTATCAAACTCTTTGACGGCTTGCCAGTTAAAAAACCCTTGTTGATAGGTGTATTTCCATCGTGGCATCTGGTGCCAGCGAGCCTTATCACCATGCTGCTCTTCCATCTGGAGGTTATAGGCATCAATTCGTCTCTTGTGCTCATCCTCATCTATTCCAGGTTCCCACAAGAAGAGAGACCGCCCACAATAACCTATTTCTCCTTTGGGAGTGAAGATAGGAAAGATGATACGGTCACACCAACGTCTAAAACGTTCAATCTGAGGTGTCACATGTGCGACTTCAGACAGTGCAGGAATATAGCCTAGACCTTGCTCCTCTGCTAGTTCAAAAGGGATTGCACGCTCAGCTAAGTATGCTCGTGCCCTATCACGGCATAAGGCTAGCTTGGTACGTGGATAGATGTTTGTGAGGTAGGCTAGCTCGTCTAACTGCCATTGCTCAGATTTTGGCATGTGCCTCTTTACCCGAGTAGAGGGAGTAGCAGACGAGTTACCGTCAAGGTAGGGATTTTGGATACCTAGTTCTCTGCATGCATCTGAGAAACCCATGCCCTTGATATCCTGCATAAG
>CBJMBI010000821.1:0-1949 GCA_966427955.1 uncultured Ktedonobacterales bacterium | reverse complement strand
TGTGATACCTACCACATCCCCAAGAGAGCGGGTGATGCAAATGGTGGAATTATAAGCCATGCTGATATCGATCCTATCAATAGAAGTAGATGTCCTGGGAACTTTCCTTGGGACGCATTATGGGCATATTTAGCAAATGGAGGAAACATGAACGTACCGAATGGATGGACAGACGATGGTCACACTCTCAAATCACCAGATGGAACTCCCGTCACGCTCGGGTTTAGAGACCATGTACTTGGCAGCAATTGGGACCCGACGAACGTACCACTTGAGGCAGAGCATCACGATCTTATCCTAGAGCAGAGCAACACGAGCCTAGGGGCTGGACAAAGCCAGATGTTTCGCAAGACGAGGCTCGAGTACACGCCAAAGATGGGAGTATTCGAGGGATGGTTGGGTCAAGAGTTGCTGTGGTACCAGAAACAGTACCAAGCTCTCCTCAAGCAAATAGCCGACCTTCAGCAGCAATTGAACAAGGATACGCAAGCGCAGAAGATCACTCAACTGCAAGCTCAAAATGATCAGCTCAAGGCGCTGCTTGACGCCTCTAATCTTGGCAAGATCAACGCGCTTGCTAAGCAGATTGACGCGCTATCTCAGGTGCAATAGTCTGCTCATGCTGGAATTGAAAATTACTCAAGTAGTGAGGGACCTGCTATAGATGTCTCAACAGCAACAGATGCCTCATAACGATATTTCTACACTTGTAGCACGCGTTACGAGTGTAGAGTTTCATGTTGAAAGTGCAGAAAAAAACATAGGGGAATTAAGATCACTACTAGCGAACTATGTACCAGCTCGTGAAAATGACTTAAAGCTTCAAAGCATTCAAGAGACTGTCAAGAGAATAGAAAGCGATGTGATTGGAGCAAAAGCTCAACTTACAGAAATGAACACAAAACTTGCGGCACAAGAAAGAGCATCACAACAGCGTGATGTAGAGCAGAGAGAAAGTCAGGACAAACTTCAAATACGCGTGCTGTGGGGAATTGTTTCAACAATCATTGTTATCCTGAGTGGCATTCTGATAGGATACGCTACACATTTCTTTCATTAGTTAGGAGGAATATGCGGCTTCATGTGCGGCAACGATATGTCGCTATTTTGACAGTATCAAAATTGATACTCATCTGCATTCTGGCTTGCTTTCTCATCATTCCTCTCATGGCAGGAAATGATGATCTTGCTATTATCAATCAGGCTAATCTTCAAATTGCACGAGTGGAGTACTTTGCGCAGGCTGTCCAGACACTAGCCTATCGGCCTCTGACATTTCATTCAGAGGCGGTAAGTGGAATGGAAGTCAATCTTCCAATCCTTCAGCAAACACAGAACGGTCTCTTGAAAGGTGACTCGTCTCTTGGACTACCAAGTAATCCGCCTGATGATGTACATCAACTGCTCGTCAACATGCAACCTGATTACAGCGCTACGGTTACGGCACTCAAGGTTATTCTTGCTAATCCAGACAAGCAACCTGATCCTATTCAGATTGATATTGTCATGCGGCATACACAGCCGTATGCAGTCGGACTCTATCAAGTTGTCCTAGCTCTGACCAAACATGCAGAGGGGAGGAAAATATTCTTTTTCGTCATTGATATTGTTCTTGTGGTTCTGGTTTTTCTTGATGTTGGTGGTGGATATGTCTTTTTGATCAGGCCAGTATTGCGAGACGTGATGCAAACCATAGAAGGAGTTAAACATGAATGACCCACACACCATCCTATTCACTATCGTCACAGTAGCAGCTCTCTTGGTTTCTGGTGCACTTATCGTCTTCAGCAATGACCCAGCTGCACACACTTTAGCTGTTGGTGTCATCACTGCTGTGCTCGGCTTATGGGTCCCGTCGCCTATCCAGCCAAAACAGCCTTGACCATACCTCATCTTGAGAGTACAATTGAGAAGACCAATCCGTTGCGTTCGGTTCTGTGGGGAGATAG
>CBJMBI010000820.1:0-1950 GCA_966427955.1 uncultured Ktedonobacterales bacterium | reverse complement strand
TCAAGCGTTGGCCTGGCAATGAGTGTAAAGTATGTGGCTCGACCGCACTAATCACAGCGGAGGGTATGCCCTGAGCAGGCACAAAATAGAACCAGCGTCGTGAATACATCTCCTGGCTGGGTAGTCCTAATATCTGATGGGCGATTGGATTCGACTTACGAAAATCGTAGAAGAGCCAGCCATCGACTCGTTCGTCATGTAGTGCTTGTTGAATACGTTCTAGATCCATGGGGTATTCTTCCTCACCAGACGAAGTAGTAACACAATTCTTTGCTATACCATACCATGACAGGGCAATAGACTCTCTCCAGAAAGCTCATTTTTCTGATGGTCCGTGGTCTCATCGCTGTTATCCAGCACTTTGCACTGCGAGTCTATCTGTGGCAGGCTGGATATATACCATGGAACTCGATTCACTTTTTAAATTCTGCAGCGCAACGCATCCTCTTACGGAAAATTGGAGGAGGATATATGTTTGCGCATCATCTTCTCCTAGAGTATTTTGCCATTTTACAAGATGAAGAAAGGAACTGGGATGTCGAACAATCCAGATAACCATATACGCAAACGTGTCACTGACCAATGGGGATTAGATCCTTTTCCCTGGTATGAGAAAATGCTGCACTCAAGTCCTGTTCGCTACGATGAGCAAGAGCAAGTATGGGACCTCTTCCGCTATAATGATGTAAAGCAGGCACTTCTTTCTCCCTCGCTCTACTCTTCACAGCGGGTGGAAGATGCCGCAGATATCATTTCTCTCGATCCACCAAGGCATACACAACTCCGTACACTGATTGCCCAAACCCTTCCCTCCTGCATACCCAACAAGGTACGCATAAAACAGATCGTAAACGAACTCCTCGACACGAAGCAATCAGACCACCTCGATATTATTGCAGATCTCGCTCTTCCCCTCCCAATCAGGATAATTGCTGAGACACTCGGAATTCCACCGGAAGACTACTCATTAGTGACAAACTGGTCAAAAGCCTTTGTCAGCGCAACAGGACGGGAAGCATTCATCTCTCTTGGTCAATACTTCCTCAAACAAATTGAACAGAAACGCACAAATCCAGGGAATGACTTCATCAGCAAAATGCTTGAAGCAAAAGCTTGGGGCAAACAACTATCGATGCGTGAATTGGCTGCAAACTGCACGATGTTGCTGGTCGCAGGTAATGAAACAACAACAAACTTAATAGGAAATACCATGCACTGCCTTGAAGAGCATCCAGAAGTTCTTCATCAGCTAGAAGTTGATCCAACACTCATTCCAGACACATTAGAGGAAGTATTGCGCTTCTGGTCGCCAGTACAAAGAACATCCCGCATTCTGAAGGCCGACACTACCCTCAGCGGGCAGCATCTTCAAGCAGGACAGAGGGTCTACCTCTGGCTTGGTGCGGCCAACCGCGATGAGACACAATTTCCCAACCCACATCTGTTTGACATCAAAAGATCACCCAACCGCCATCTTGCATTCGGGCACGGTATCCACTTTTGTATGGGATCAGAGCTTTCACGATTGGAAGCCAAGATTACCCTCGAATGCCTATTCGAACGCTTCAGCGAGATCCAGCGAGACCAAAGCATTCCCCTACAAAAGGCCGATACGTTCTTCGGCCTTGGCCTGAAAGAGTACCAAGTTACCGTCAAAGCAAGAAGAAGATAGTAGCAGATTCGCGCATGAGCCATTATACGATTTATTCATTCTCTTTTTACCTCTTTTTTAGGTAATGCTTATGGAATCGTAGCAGGCAAACTCTGAGGGGGTAAGATGTCATGAAGGTTGCCAAAGCTCTTGCTTGAGGTACCTCTAAGATCCTCGCAAAAAAGGGTAAATGATCGATAAATTACAGAAAAAACACGCTATCGTCATTGGAGGGAGCATCGCGGGCCTCGTCATTGCCCGCGCCCTGCTCAACCATTTTGAGCACGTGACCATCATCG
>CBJMBI010000819.1:0-1957 GCA_966427955.1 uncultured Ktedonobacterales bacterium | reverse complement strand
CTGCCTGATGGAGTGAAAGAGCACTTAGATACCATAATAAAATATCATGAAGAAGGGTCTCAAAACAAACCATCTGACGCTGAGTATATAGAGGCATACAAGCAAGCACTTCAGAAGTGGTGCCCAGAAATTTGGAAAAAATACGAAAATGTAAACAAGTTTGCTACTGATGGAGAATGGGACTATGCTAAGCTCAAGCTTAAAGATGGCAAATGCACGTTTTTCTTACCCCCGAAGACTACTTATCCGATAGATATCCTGTTGCGTGGTGTTGATGAAACTTTAACTATGAAATATGATGCTATCTTGGAAAAGTTTAAGAAGAGAGATGATCAGCAAAGTTTCGACGCAGATTTTGAGACGCGGGTTAATATTACAGCCAGGGTTTTAGAGATGAATATGGAATTAGGTGATAAGGGATGGAAGGTGACTAAAGAATATCCACTGGCTTACGAGCATCGGAAAGATTACGAAGATGGTATACGTTGGGCTTTTGAGAATGGATTGATAGATAAAAATACACCGAAGAATGAGGTAAGACAAATAGGTTATGAGTATGCTCGTAAACAGCTATGTGAATGTTATGAACCTAAGAATGGTGTGCCTGACATTTTTTTGAATACACTGCCCGGTAGTTACTTTAGGGAGTGGGATAAATTCACAAAGATGGCAAAAAAAGTTGAACTCAAGGAACCTCTCCAACTTGCTAAAAATGAGCTTGATAAGCTTAAGAAAGATGGACCCATTCAAATCAGTGAAGATAATCGAACACTTTCAATGAAGGGACCAGTAAAGCTAGGAAGTGCCGAATGTAACATACTACTGAAGTTTCTAGATGCTCGCGCAAAAGAAGGAGGAAAGGAAGGTACACTTAAAGTAGGTATATTGCCAAACAAGGAAATCTGGGTTCTGCCCTACTACTTCTCGGAGGGCGAAAAGACTACACACTCAATAGCCGCGAGAGGCAATCCTGTTGTATGGGCTGGCGAAGTGGATATAGCTATTGACGACAGCAAAGGCAATACGAAAGTAGCCAAATTGAAAGGCGATTCTGGCCATTATCTCACTTACAACAGCGATCCTGAAAAGCAAAAAGCGGTTTTTCAATTAGCCGTGTCAACATTTAGGGATCACGGATGTGATATCTCAGCAGATGTGGCTGACGTGTCATTGATGGGTCTAAGGCATGCAGAAAATCAGGTCACAAGTGAAAGAGCATAGGAGCTTTCGAGGAAGTGCTCCTTAAATTAGGGAGATGTCAAGAAACGGTGACCTCTTGCAACATTTTGCGTGCCGCTGTTGCTACGAGATCCACTCCTAGCATTGCTAAACAATCACGAGTAGTGCATCCTTCAGGAGTACCGAGCTTGTGGTCGCGATAGAAACAGGGCATACAGGGTAGATCTAGACGTACTATTGTGGCTCGTTTGCTTGTGGGATCACCAGTATATGGTCCCCATGCTTTGTGGTTTGAGAGGCCAAAGATAGCGACAGTAGGAGTATTGACTGCTACTGCGAGATGCATGAGTCCTGCATCATTGCCAATAAATAAGTCTACTAATTCCAGCACTGCTGCTGCTACCTTGATACTGCCTTTGCCAGCTAGACTACGCACAGGGACATCTGATTCTAGCATACCTATGATCTGTTGATGGAGTGTGGCCTCTTCGGGTCCTCCCATCAAGAGTATTTGCCCACCGACGTCGTGGAAGAGCGTATTGGCGAGTTGGGCAAAACGCTCTGGAGCCCATCGACGGGCTGTGCTATAACCTCCACTGCCCGGATGCATAGCAATAATCGGATGTGGTGCGCTCTCCGCCGTACCATCACCGTAGACTAACTGATGTGCTTGCCTACGTTCATCTTCGCTTAAGGGAAGTTCCAGATATTTGTTGTGGATAGTTGCGCCAACGGCTTCTGCAATTGCCATACAATACTCGGCCTCGTGCTTAGCTCC
>CBJMBI010000818.1:0-1962 GCA_966427955.1 uncultured Ktedonobacterales bacterium | reverse complement strand
GTAAAGCCCGAGCCTAGATCTTAACCTACGGTCTTGATCACCCAAAAGTCGTCTGACAGATTGCTATCCAGCAAATAATCGAAGGGTAGATACCCATACCCTTTATCAGCCCAACTATCGCCCCAACTGTTTCTAAACGTAAACGCCTTTTTTGTCACATCATAACCACAAATCAAGATTGCGTGGCCTCCGAGTAACTGCTCTGTTGGATGTGGCATAGGGACCATGCCTGTTTTTGCCACGCTATCGCTCTCGAACGACTCGTAGACCGATATACCAGCCACGAACGGTATACCAGAGGCCAGACAGCCTTGCATCTGAGTTAGACTCTGTTGTACACGCTGGTACGAGACAGCTCTATCCAATTTGGCATCCTGATAGCATTTTTGAGGTGGCTTAACCGCAAATTGGGAAATGATATACGGCCACTCGCTCTCAGGACAGACGCCGATTTTTGCCACACTCTTGATACCGTCCCTGATTTGCGCCCCACTATCGCTAGAGACCGTGTGCTCCATCACGCGCTCATTGAAGTAGATGAACAGCCTGGAAGGTACGAAGTCTGGTAACTGCTGCTTTCTACGATCAAATTCTAGGGCTGCTGCAATAGCCTGTGCTGTACAGCTACCCAAACTCAACTGATCCCACACTGGGGGGCATCCTGGGCGCAAATCGGCACTATCTGGTAGACCTTTCGTAAGAGAGAAAGACGCCTTATAAACGTGGTCTCTGTGGTCGGGTAAGTCGTGTATCCATCCGTAACGTTTCGTCACTCTCATGTAATCCTTTCGAGATAAATTTTTGCACATTATACCATGCGGATGTATGAATGAATTTTCAGAAAGGCAAGAAAAAGAGCCCTGGTCTAATTGCCAGGGCTGTGAACTACTCGCGATTAGTTGTCCTGCTCATCCTCATCGGTCTCATATCCTAGATCATTGAGGATCTGTATAGCCTGACCGATTTGATCAGGACTGACAAATACTGAGGACTCCTTTCCTTGCGCTTCAGCTTCATCTGGATTGGTTTGGATACCAGCATTGACTAATGCTGTATTTACTTCACTAATATCCCCGTCAAATCCGATAATGGCAATTTCGTAGCTTGTCATGATTTGCACCCTTTCTCCGTTAGAGAGATGGTGACTGTTACCATCTCTCTGGATATTCTACTCAGGAAAACCGCAATTTTAGCGGTTTTTTGACCAGATTAAGCCGTCTTCTTCTCTTCTAGCGCCACGATCTGGTCTAATATCTCCAGAATGTCACCTATGACACTCGTTGGCTTGATCTTCTTCTTGGCTATCGCGTCTCGGATCGCCTTGGCTCGTTTTCCTGGATTGAGAGGAGGAAGAGGAGTTGGTAAAGCCTTACTGTCCGTAGAAGCTGGCATGCTAAACCTCCTCTTTCTGGCTAGCTCGGTATTCTTGCCAAGCTTTCTTCCATCCTTCCAGATATCTTTGCCGAGCATGCGCCTCTCTGTACTGCTTGGACATCTCATCCCCTTCTTTCAGATAATCATCTTCCCAGATGATAACCTGCTCAGCAATAAATGCTGCGCCTTGCTTTTGCCCTATGTGTTGTGGTGTTCTGAATGGCATCCTGAAACCCCTTTCTGGGCTATCACCAGTGCGATGACAGCCCTAACACTACTGCTATGATGCTTGTGCTAACTCGCTAGCAGCCTCTACAGACTGCTCTACAGCTAACAAGTGCTCATCCTCTAGGCTAGCGATATCATCGGCTGTAATCTCCATCGTGAGCACATCTGAGACGTATAAGGCCATCTCTTCCTTGCTTGCAAACAAGCCTTTGTTCCTACCAGACTTGAAGAGATTGTTTAGCCGTGCTTTCTTCTTGTCTGCTTCAGTTTGTGGGCGGGCGGTAGCCACAGCCACGGCTTTAGCAGATACGTCTGCTTGCTCCATTTCAGCATCCGTATAAATGCCCGACAACTCAGCAG
>CBJMBI010000817.1:0-1964 GCA_966427955.1 uncultured Ktedonobacterales bacterium | reverse complement strand
CCATGTTCTCAGCGTAACAAGCAATATGGCGTGGCTGGAAAGATGGAGCTATGAGTTTACGTTGGTAGCGGTGGAAATTGCCCTCACTGCTGAAGATGCCATCGCCGATCGCCGGACGAAAAACCTTGTGGATGGCATCCCCTTTATCGAACTCATAGGAGTGTTCTACCAAAATATTGTGAACATACTCTGGCCGATTAAAAAGAATGCCGGGAAATGGCCCGAAGCGCATTCCTGTCACATCGTCCTCATGAGCCATGCGTTGGAGCAAGCCCAGGCGATCTTTGGTAAATTCAAGCAGATTCCCTACCAAAGGATAATTCTTGATAAAATGGATAGTTTTGTGCTTTTGCGGTGCGCTCGCTTCTATTGCCATAGGATTACCCGTCTTTAGTAAGTGCAGAATGTTCTCCTAAATAGATTGTAGCATTACGAAGCTGCATATGCTAGGAATTTCCACTAGGAGGAAATTCCAGCTCAAGCCGCAGGAACCCACCAGCCAAAGAATGGGGCAAAGGTAGAGTACAGGAGCCAGACGTTCAGACTGAGAATGACGGTGCTACAAGCAATAGCGGTCCAAGTGGTGATCCGCTTATTCACCAGTGTGCCCATGATGTCTCGTCGGCATGTGAACAGAACCAGAGTAATTACTGGCACAGGAAGGACGAAACTGAGTATAACCTGGCTGATCACTAGGGTATTCGTTGGGTTCAAGCCGATGGCAGCAACAAGCACGGCAGGGATCATGGTCACTAGACGCCGCACCCAGATCGGAATAGTAAAGTCTACAAAGCCCTGCATAATCACTTGTCCTGCCATCGTTCCCACTGTGGAGCTAGAGAGGCCAGAAGCTAAGAGCGAGATCGCGAAGATTAAACTAGCCGCGCTTCCTAGCAAAGGGGTAAGGGTCTGATAGGCACTGTTAATGTCAGCAATATTACTGTGTCCATGTGCGTGGAAGGTGGCTGCTGACATATAGAGCATTGCTAGATTGACTAGGCCTGCCAGGCTCATCGCGATTACCACATCGGGAATAGTCCACCGAAAGATCCGCCGAGCTTCCTCTTCTGTGCGCGGAACAATCCGTTTCTGTGTCAATGATGAGTGCAGATAGATGACATGTGGCATCACAGTAGCGCCAATTATGCCCACTGAGAAGAGCACGCTCTGCGTTCCACCCAGCCAGGGAATGACCGCATGGATGCCGACCTGGCCCCAATCCGGACGTGAGAGAAAGGTCTCAATTACGTAACAGACCGCAATCACCCCAACGAGAGTCGAGATCACGGCCTCTAACGGACGGAACCCATGTCGTTCCAGCGTTAAGATCAGATAGGTGGCAACTCCTGTAATGAGGGTGGCATACAACAAGGGAGTGCCAAACAAGAGATTAATGGCAATACTGGCTCCTAGAAACTCGGCCAGATCGGTTGATATCGCCATAATCTCACAAATGATCCACATTGTGTATACGACAGGTTTGGGAAAATAGAGACGAGATAACTCAGCCAGATTCTTTCCCGTAGCCAGACCTAGTTTCGCTGCCATGGTTTGCAGTAGCATCGCCATCAGATTCGCTAGCACAATGACCCATAGCAGATTGTAGCCAAAAGCGCTACCACCCTGGATATTGGTGGCATAATTGCCTGGATCAATATAAGCAACGCAAGCGATAAATGCGGGACCTAAAAATGGGAGTATAGATAGTAAACCTCGCTTTTTGCCATCAAGAACAGCATGCGCAGCGGCTCTGGTTTTGGCTATGCTGGAGAGATGTTCCTGATTAATATCCTTGGCCAGTTCTGTAGAATATATTTTCATTAAGAAATCCTTTCTTTGGTTATCCCTAAGATAGGGATTAGGATGTATAAATATAAATTTTTATCTGGATAAAATTAAGGTTAACATAGAGAAAAAAGAAAGTCAATGGGAGAAGAAAGTTCTTTTTGGTGAGACCAAATATG
>CBJMBI010000816.1:0-1965 GCA_966427955.1 uncultured Ktedonobacterales bacterium | reverse complement strand
CAGTATCCGAAAAAGAGCAGGCAGACTTTTTTGTGATTGAGACGTGGGCTATCACGCCTGAAAATGAATGTTTGCTTCTTCACCAGCTACGCGGGCATTTCAACAATCCCGACCAGCAGAAAAAAGCGATAGAGTTATATGAGATGTATCGGTGGTCTGCCTTCTGGGTGGAGCAAGTTGCCTATCAGTTAGCCTACATACAGCAAATGCGTAACTACGAAGTGAAAGAAGAGATTGAGCCAGGGGTATATCGTGTTAAGCAAGTTGTAAGCATTCCTGTTAGGCCGTGGAAACCGTTTCGTGATAAAGTTGCACGTGCGGGTGTGGCCGCTGTGAAGATGGAGGCCGGTGATTTGTACTGGCTTATGGGTGCTACGTATCTTCCCGAACTAGAGGATGAGATATTTAAATTCCCGAAGTCGAAGAAGAAGGATCAGGTTGATACACACTCTATGATTTGTGATATCTTGTCCAATCCACAAATCCCACTTTCTGGCGACCCTGAGCCACCAGAACAACTCCCAACAATTGAAGAAATGCAAGCGGACCCGTTTGCATGGGTAGGATGGAATGATTAGATTAGCTTCTGACGATATCTACCGAATTATGTATGACTTGAAAGTGCAACCTGAGCCAATGATTCTTGTGGCTCCAAGGATGCACGACATGATACGTTGGTTGCATCATATCGCAAAAGCCCACCATCTGCCACGTCGCAAACTGCGGAAGTGTCACCTGCGCAAGAGGACAGGACGCATGCAGCGCGAGAGGAAACGGTATTTTGATAGTATCTAAATACTCTTGTCAGCACAACACTAGCGCATCTTGCTCCGTCGTGCTATACTTCCAATGAATGATAGCCTGAGCCAAGGCTAGATAGAGAAAAACAAGCTAAGAGCCGGAGAGCCACAACTCTCCGGCTCTTTCTTTTTGGAGAGCAGCATTCGTGGCACGCAACACGCAGCAATCACAATCAAATAATCTCCTCTCGTTAGATGACGCCGCGAAACAGTTGGGTATCAGTCGCCGTGAACTCACACCAGTCGTACAGGCTCTCGACATTAAAAAGCAACGAGGTGAAGGACGCCTCTCATATATCAGTGCCTCGGATGTTGAACGTATAAAAGCGTTTAAAGAGGAAAAGGTAAATCCAGCATATAGCGGCCTAACCTTAATGTCCGATGTGCCTATGCCACGCCAAATGTCTAGAAATGTCAAAGCTTTCATAGAAGAAGGCTTTGCCATGGACAATACCTTTTACAAGGCTGTGACCTATATTACTCAAAATGCTGCTGCTATTCCTCCTAAGCTATATACAGATACCACACTGCAAAATGAAATAAAATCTCATGAGTTGCTAGATAAACTTGCCAAGCCAAACAATGAGCAAGATGGCGTGTTTTATCGTGAGGCTGTGTTGGGTTGGTATTTGATTACTGGCAACTCTTTTCAATATGCCATCAGAAAAGGGAAGAGTGGACCACCGGATGAGCTATGGGCACTTGAAGTGACGAAGGTTCATCCGCTCCCAAGTAAGACACGCGGCGTCACATCTTATAATTTTGATGATTTCCCCGATACCATGAATCCTATTCCTGCTGAGAACATTGGACATATGCGCACATGGAACCCCAAAGATCCAATTTTCGGCATGGCTGCGGTGGAACCTGGGGCTATCCTTCTCGATGAGCAATTAGCTGCCAGGAAGTGGCAATTGGCTTTGCTTCAGAACTACGCGAAGCCGCCCGGCGCTTGGGTTTTCGATGGCATCTTAGACGTAAACTCACGTAAAAAAGTCAAAGAAGCTCTCAATCTGGAGATGGCCGGGTATCGTAACGCCGGTAAAACGCCAGTACTCGACGGTGGTTTCAAGTGGGTCAGTTCAATGACTCCCCCATCTGAGCTAGACTGGCTTAATTCGATCAAGTACAACGCCAGTCAGATAGCCGACCTCTTCAACATTGC
>CBJMBI010000815.1:0-1968 GCA_966427955.1 uncultured Ktedonobacterales bacterium | reverse complement strand
TGGTGAGGATGTGGTTGACAGCAAAAAGGACTCCCCAATGTCGCGTTAATCGCAAGAGGTTGAGAGGAGCCCCTGTATTGAAATTATTGTCCAGATCATTGTAGCATCAAGTTGTAGGATCGTACAAGACGTTCTTCAAGACTCTCTCCTAGGCAGACAACTGGCTTAAGTATTCTCGAACACACGCTAGCTTTTCAGGGGGAAAGAACCTATCTAATTGATCAGGATGGCGATCTCCCTTTTTAACATTGCAGATTGAGCAGGAAGGAATGCAATTATCTGCTGTGGTCCCTCCTCCTTTGGTCAGAGGGAGATAATGCTCTAAAACCTCATAAGCATGTTCTCCATACGCACATTTGCCTTTAAAGTGCCTTAGAGCATCCCCCCATTGCTTTACAGTGAGGTTTGCAGGGAGTTTTAACTGTTTTGCTCTTCTATTATGCTCTCCCACTAATTCTTTTGCATGATAACATCTATGACACGTAAAGTCAGAATTTGGCACAAATAGGGTTGGATATGCCCCATCGCAAAACACACATGTACAGAAAGTGGTAATTTTTTCTACACATTCAGGGCACGCATTTCGTGGTCTTAGTCCTGATCCATTCCTATCAAGCACACATGAAAAAGTAGTACATACCTTCCATTCCTGACACATCTGACACGGCCTTAAGCTGCATTCATATTCCTTAGCAGCTATAGCTTCTGCCCAATTCACTGATGACAGGCATGATAGAAGCTCTTTTATCTCTGCTTCACTCCTGCAATTGCTCACAATAGATTCTACTACGCTAATTATTTTGTGTTGTTCCATTATCCTAACTTTACTCCTTCATTTGCAATCTCTGACTCTTCAGCATACCTAAGCGGCATGTATGGGCTATTCCATCCTCCAGCTTGTTGGAGGTCTCTTACATTCGTCCCCTTTTGCGTGGCGATGGTAGCCCAATAATGTCTAAGGTCATGAGGTGAAAGTCCCTTAACTCCAACCATTTCCCCCAATCGTGCGACTATCTTATTAATGGCTCGTGTGGTTATTCCATCAGCAGCAGCTTTACCAGTTTTGGCATAGGCATAGCCATCAAAAAGCTTTTCCCCTGGGAGTCCGATCTTGAAGTACTGTCTTGCTGCCTCTAATGTGCTAGCTGTAAGCCTGTGTGTTTGGATCTTGTCTACCTTCCGTCTGTAAAAGACCAGCATGCCTGTGAGTAGATCAAGGTTCTTGGTTTGTAGATCAGCTACTTCCCCACATCGTAGACCGTGATCAGCTAAGAGACAGAAGAGGAGATAGTCACGGGCTTTCTCTTGATCCGTCTGGCTAGCCTCATGCAGCTTCTTTTTGATTAGCTCAACATGGGACTCTGAGAGCAAAACGGTCTGAGATTTCTTTCCTCCGATTCGTTGTACAGGTCGTTTCTCATCCACATTTCTCCCAGCCTTCCGACCAATATTCTTAATCCCACGGATCTTAACTATTTCCTCCTGAGATATATACTCAGCTTGGTTTGCCAAATCGCAGTATGTTCTAATTGTTGCCATACGAACATTAACGCTACCAATTGAGTAACCTTGTAATAACTGCCATTGTTGAAAACCTGCTATTATGCCGTAAGAAACACCAGACCAGAGAGACAAATCATCTTTCATACCTTTCACGGTGTAACCAGCTTCAGAGAGATATCTCTCGAATTGCTCAATATCAAATGCTTGTCTTCTTAGAGTTTCAACAGACTTTTCCTGTTGATATCTGTAAATGAGAGTCTGACGAGCAACTTGATTAGCAGTCTGAGCAATCACCTCGAACGAGAGAGAGGGAACTATTTCTTGACTCATGCTTTGTGCCTTTCCGATTAACTTTAATAATCAGAACTTTATTTTCCCACTTCTTCCTACCCCGTGTCAAGCTTTCCCATCCCGTTACGCGCCTTTATCACGCCTTGCACATCCTTGTGATAGAACCGCCATGTA
>CBJMBI010000814.1:0-1972 GCA_966427955.1 uncultured Ktedonobacterales bacterium | reverse complement strand
CTACCTGCGGACATCGTAGGCTCCCGACCTCGCCTCTGCCTTGCCTGTGCATTACTCATGTATACAGTTGCCCCACCTACCATGTTGAATGGCTGGCTTGATGCTGCTGAAGCAACGCTGACCACTTCACTCACAAGGCAGAGCCATGAGGAGAACTCAGACCCAATGTCCTTTCTGCAATCGCACCAGGAACAAAAGAATCTGCTCGGGGAGATAATCGCTTGGCATGCCATACTCCAACTTATGACAGAAGATAGACAAGTCCCCCTCACACTCTGTCAGCGAGCACTTTCCTTGCTTTCACCAGAAAACACCATAGGTCGTGCACAAATTGCTAATTTCCAGATGCATGCTTACTATACCTCTGCAGCCAACGACATAGTGGCAGCTATCCAAAGTGGGCTCTATGGAATCATGCTTGCCAAGACAGCTGACCACACCGCCCTGGCTCTCCATATCATGGGCACGACTACTTGTGCCATGATAGCAGCAGGACGATTATATGAGGCACACCATCTGGCGCTGCAAGCCAGGCAATTGAGTAAAAAGCCAGACGGGCTCCTCATACCCGAAGTGAGCTGGCCTCTAGCTCTTCAAGCGGAAGTTCTGCGCGAGTGGAATGAACTAGAGAGAGCATTCTCTCTGATCCAAGAAGTCATCTCGTTGAGCCAAAATACCCAATCGATCTTATTGCCTGTTCATACACTCTATGGGTATGTAGTACTGTTACGTATCTACCTATCGTGCAACAAACTAGAAGCCGCAGGCTCGGTTTTCCAAGAGGTTGAACGTATAAGCACCAGTTTAAGTCAGCCTGTCTATCTTTATTTATGCTCCCCCTTTACCATGGTCGATCAAGTCAGACTTTGGCTCGCCTGTGGGGAACTCGATCGTGCTACGCGCTGGGCTAAGGAGCTTGATCTGAAAGAACGACATGGCACTCCCTTCACACATGAACGGGAAGAAGTAGCACGTATCCGTGTCCTCTTAGCACAGGCCCAACCAGATATTGCCCTGCAACGATTGAAGCCCGTGCTCCAGAGAGCGACGACAGGCCAACGTTGGGGCCACGTGATTGAGATCCGCCTCTTGCAAGCTCTCGCCTACCAGATGTGCCGAGAGGAAACACAGGCTCTCGCTGCCCTTTCCGAAGCAGTCCGCTTGGCTGAGCCAGAAGGCTACATTCGCAGCTTCGTCGACGAAGGACCTCCGATGGCAGTACTACTCTCTCGGCTACGAGGATTGCAACACAAACAGCGGCCAGCTCCTTATCTTGACACACTCCTTGCTGCTTTTCCCCAACGGAGCAAGGCACAGAAATGTCTGCCCCTGCCAGCCGAAATGCCTACCAAAACACAGCCGTTGCTCGATCCCTTAAGTGAGCGAGAAAGGGAGGTCCTCTGGTTAATGGCACAAGGCACTTCTAATCAGGAAATTGCTCAAGAATTGACGATTACTATTGATACCGTCAAACGCCACATCAGCCATATCTTCTCCAAATTGGGCGTCAACAGCCGCATACAAGCGGTCAGACAAGCAGAAAAGCTTGGTCTGCTTGATAAGGAGTCCTGAACCTGTTGAATGCTAGAGTCGATTCCCTATTCAGATTTGCCAATCTAGGTTAGAGCCTCAATACTTTTGCATCAGTAAATACGTGCATGATGTATAATTCTCATTTAGCATAAAATGTATGTGCAAGATAGTTACAGTTCAGATAGGATAAGAGCATGAGCGAGTCTATGATGCTCCCCTCACCTGCCAGAGAGGCATTAGACATATTCCCTGTCATCTTTCAGCATGATGTCGGCTCTCCTGGATTATTAGGGGCAGCTTGGGCACCAGGTCGTGTCAATATCATCGGCGAGCATACCGATTACAACGATGGCTTTGTGCTACCCATGACCGTGGACAGGGTCGCGGCATTTGCTGGTCGAGCGCGAAGTGATGGGATAATCCGTCTCTGGTCAACACA
>CBJMBI010000813.1:0-1977 GCA_966427955.1 uncultured Ktedonobacterales bacterium | reverse complement strand
GAAAGACTATCTTTTTCGCAAACATAGCTTGCACTATCAGTAGTTTAGCAAAAGACCACCCAATACCCTATTTCCATAATACATCCTCCAGTTTCTTGATAGCATCCCTATGAATCGTCGGCAACACCTGACATGGAACCTGGTTTTGGCAGTGCTTCAGGTACTATTGCCTGGGCTTAGGGCTTTGGTACTTCCTTCAATTATCTGGATTATGGCTCTGCTGATGGTTGTCCTACAACGAGTTCCTCGAATGGCTCATGCGCTAATGACTGGAATCAGTATGACGTCTGGTATGTGAGTTGGGGTGCGTCTCCGGATGAACCGCTCCCTGAGATTTATTATAGTACACAAGCGCAGCAGTGGGCGATGATCAGCCTCTATGGTGCTCAGTACCAAGGGAGTGCTGCCCATATGCAAGGACCTTTAGATGAGTACGACTTAGATAGCTCCACTAATACTTCTGATCAGGCTTGGAATCAGCTCTGGACTGATCTGAATAATAACTCTGCTACAGCACAAAACATGACTTATTCAGCACAAATCCATAAGGGACCCACAACTTAGGAAGGGTGTTGATTGTACAGTTAGGAGTTTCTCCAACCGGATGGACTTCCCATTGGAACAATAAGGAGTGGAACTCATGAAGAACAGATTTCTCAAGAAGAGATCAACAGGAAATCAAAACAGTAAGCTCTTTCAACATTTATTAGTGATCATAGCCATTGTCTCATTGTTTATCGGTACTATTAGTTTAATTCATATAGCAAGTGCTGCAAACAACGATATCCCACCAGGAAAACAAAAGATTCTTGACCAGCAACAACAGAAAATGGCTACGGCCAGAGCAAAGCCGGGGCCGCCGAAGCAGACACATCCTACGCCTCCTCCAGCACAGCCTGCACCACAACGACAGGCTGGAATTGTTGACACGCATGAGGGTCCTTTTCCCTCATCCCAGTTCATTGTGCGCAATGGATGGCAAGGCCCTGTTGGATCAAACTGGGAGCTGGTCTATGCAGGAGTTCGTATGAACCCGACTGATATGAGCCAAGGGCCGGGTGCTTTAAGGATCTACACAGAGACGGTTACCGCGACTGGAGGCTTTGATGTCAACTATGTTGGAATATACGTTGCGCCCAATAACGAGAGTCCTTTGACCATTACTGCTGTCAATGGCTCTCTTATGCAGCTTCGCACGGATACAGGCAAGACGCTCACTTTCAATCTTCAAACGAACCAGTATAGCTAAGAGTTTGTGACGCTTCGCGAAGGCTCAAACCAACGAGAAACCTGCCGCAAGTTCTGGGGAACCAGCAGAGAGGCAGGTTTTCTTGTGTCAAGATGCGAGTTGGCATCAGAACCATTCTCGTCCAGACCCCATCCATACAAAAGAGTCATCACGGGAACAAAAAGGAGGGTCTTCCCTTCGAAAATCATACCATGCGGAAGAGCAACCATAGCAACAAAAAGATGAGAGCAAAACTGGGAGCCAAACCAACGAACTCAGGTTAACATTGATGGACAAAACGAGCCTTTTCCTGTGCTCAAAACAACGACCAAGGCAGATACCAAGGTACCTCAAAAGCTAGTCTTACTGAGGTTCAAATCGTCTCACCCACCTGAAAAGCATCTGGATCCACCAAGCAGAGCAATCCACCAGATACTTTTACCTTTGCTGTCATGACAGCACTTTTGACTGCATTCTCAAAACGGTGTCAGCATCTCTGAGAGAACTCAGTGAACAATGACACCTTCCAATGAGTACGAAAACGACACCCAAACAAACTAGCGGATACTACAAAGCAAGATGTCAGTATTTCTAGGTGCTTTTGAATAGTCCCAAGTTACGACACTTACGACAAACCATACGACAACTCAGAAAAATTCTATGAGATCTTGACAGTATCCAGCAAACAAAGAGCGGTAGTGGATAGCTAAAAGCTGATGGCCATTTCCAGATGAGAGCGATGGAGAAAG
>CBJMBI010000812.1:0-1980 GCA_966427955.1 uncultured Ktedonobacterales bacterium | reverse complement strand
TTCTCACGCACCCGCGTCCAGATGAAGGTACAAGATGGTTGCGACAATCGCTGTACGTACTGCATCGTTCCCTATGTGCGAGGAAAATCACGCAGTCGTAGCATTGAGTCTATTGTGGAGCATGTCAATCGTAAAGTGCGTGCAGGTTATCAGGAAATAGTACTCACTGGTATTCATCTGGGAGATTACCATCCCGACGAAGAGCAAAAGCTGGATCTTGGTGATTTGATTAGTACTCTCTTGCGCGAAACCGAGATGTCCCGTATCCGCGTCTCATCATTAGAACCAGAAGACTTCCGTCTCGAATGGCTAGAATTGTGGAAGAATCCACGGATGTGCCGTCACTTGCATCTCCCAATGCAGAGTGGCTCAGATGCAATTCTCCGCCGCATGGCTCGCCGCTATAATAGCACACGCTACTGTGATATCGTGACCACTGCCAAGAGGCTCGTACCCGGTATGGCAATTAGCACTGATATTATTACTGGCTTTCCCGGCGAAAGTGACGAGGATTTTGAGCAGACCTATCAGATGGCCAAAAAATTGGAATTCGCCAAGACACACGTTTTTCGCTTTTCGCCTAGACAAGGCACTGCTGCTGCCCGTATGCGTGGACAAATTAAAGATGAGGTCAAGAAGGCACGCAGCCAACGTTTACTCGATTTGAACGAGGAGCACAGTCGTCTCTTCCGCCAGCAGTTTCTTGGCAAGACGGTCGAAGTCCTGATCGAGCAATACAAACATGGCTACTGGGAAGGCCTCACTGATAATTATCTCCGTGTCGAACTCGAGGATCTCACTGATCCGGCACAGGACTGGCAACATCGTTTGGTCAAGGCACGACTAAACTCCTTGGTAGATGATGGGATACAAGGCACCTCCGTCGGCTAGATTCTGTACAAGCTAGCAGAAAACCAGCGCCTACACTGTCTCTATTGTGTTATATACAACTGTCATACCTCAAGACTATGTTAGGCTAATCTCAAGTGTTGTTCCCCCATGATCTCATTGGAGTATGGATCATTTGCTCGCAGTATTACCTTCTCCTCTTATCATTTTTTGAGGAGATTAGACGTTTTTAGAAAAACATCCTCAATAAGCTCGTTAGATTTCACTTTCTCTCTAAGTCGATCAAGAAAGGCCACTGCTATGTCATCTTGTTGAAGTTCTGGAGAGGGAAGATTCTCTAGTATCTCGACAAAGCAACGTTGTAATGTTTCACTGAGAGGTGTCTCATGCTGTTGATTAGGAAATAGCTTTTTTTCACGAATATGACCCTTTATGGCACCTTGAATCTTATTTTCTAGTAGTATATTGAGTCGCACACTTGTTGGTAGATCCTCTCCAAACTCTCTCTGAATTCCGTCTAGGATATTCAGTTCTTTTTTCCATACCTCTTGTTGTCTTTCTCGTACATCCTTTAATCGTTCATCCACAGCTTCTTGGTATTTCTCATCATGAGCTATTCTGTCCATCAGACTATTAAGATCCGTCTCCTCACGTCTTCCAATGGCCCGAGCATTGTTGTTCTCCTGCGCAATCCGTCTCAAGTTTCGTTCCAAGCGTAGGATCAACTGACACGCAAATATAAGTTTAAGTGACGTAAAACCTACGTCTATCACTTCTTTCAATATCTTTTCTGTAAGTTCTTCTTTCCATCTACTTTTGTGTTCACCATGCTCTCCATCTTTATATTCCCTTTTGTGTTCATCGTGCTCCCCCTTTTGATATCCATTTCCATAGAAACAGCTATGGTCATAAAATCCTTTATCATATCCTTCCTCCCATCCATCTCGATTTCCTGCATGATATCCATGGTCATATACCTTTTTATAGAGAGGACCATAACGATGATTGAGGCCATATTCTCTATCTTCGAATGTTTGCAGTGCAGAAGCAACAATATCCTTATAGGTCTTATCATTGAGTAGACGGCGAAGGAGTTCAGATTTGGGATTGGAACAGGAAAGAGCTTTAGAG
>CBJMBI010000811.1:0-1983 GCA_966427955.1 uncultured Ktedonobacterales bacterium | reverse complement strand
AATGAGCTGTATCTGGTTTATTTTACAGACCCCAATAGTGATCCTTCAGCCAATCCATTTGAAGCAGCCCTTACCAATCCCAAAGTTGTGACAGGAAAGCCGCGCAGACAACCAGCTAATGATCCAACGAATACCCAATGGAAAATTCCCCCGTCCGATTGGGGCATTGTGCTAAGGCGGGCAGAGCATGAGTCATTGCGTCAGATCGCCCGAGACTATAACGTGTCCTATGAGGCTGTCAGGCGAGTAATTCGCGCAGCGAGAAAGCAGGTTGGCAGCCATGAGCATTTGAGTTAGCAATGGCTGGCCACTGAACTCCTGATGCTTTTTGAAACAGGAGATATGTTGGATGAGGCATGCACCTCTATCTTTGCAGTTTTTTGGAGTGGGCAAAAAGTGATATAGCATATGTTAAGTGTATATAAATACGAAAACCTCTTGACACCTGCCCAAAAGGAGGAAAAAGTTGCAGGCATGAGTAACTCATGGTACAAAAGAATGAGAAAACAAAACAAATTTGTCCAGGAGAATCTCATGCTACATCCTATTGTATGCCAAGATGAGCGATTACGCCAGTACTTGCAGTCCTTTCAAGCCCTTTTTTCATGTCCACAATATGAGCACTTTGTTACCGTGCTTATGTCGCTGTTACTGAGTTTAGAAGGATATACACTTACTCATCTGAAGCACACAATTGCTGGAGTAAAGAGCCTAGCAAGTTTGAGTCGTTTTTTCGCAAAGGCTCCCTGGAGTCACCAATTAATAATCCAGTACAATTATTCTCGTTTTTGTAGAATGATGCAACAAAAAATCGAGCAGGAATGTCAAGCCATGCTGAAAAAGCAATCAAAGAGACGTGGTAGGCGTTTCACACCCTTTGTTACCGGGTATCTGATAGGAGACGATTCTACCATATTTAAGCCAAAAAGCAGAAAGATGCAAGGTCTTGGCAAACATTACTCGACGACACATGAGAAGCCAGTTACTGGACATAGTTTAGTTCAATGTCTCTATAGCATATTAGGTCGCTCCTGTCCACTAGAACCTCTTCTCTATCAACAAGAGAAAACTGTAAGAAAGGAGAATATACCATTTATAAGTAAGATTGATCTTATAATCCAGCAGATTCAGAATTTTACTCCTCCTCCTGGGACAATAACACATATTCTTTTGGATAGTTGGTACAGTGCCAAAAAAATCTGGAAAGCCGCACATGATCGAGGATTTCAAATCACAACAGGCCTCAGATGCAATCGTTCGTTGCGTATTCCATGCGAGAACGATCCTCAAGGGTGGAAATGGCAGAAATTGTCTGATTATGTTGCTTCTCTCCCAGAAAGCGCATATCAACTGTGCAGCAATCCAAGAAATCCTGAAAAGAAGGTATGGGTGCATGTCATCGACACACGTGTGAAAAAACTGTATCGCTGCAAAGTTGTCATTGTACGTCAAAACCTCGACAATCCCATCTCTGAGACACGCTACTGGGCTTCTTCGGATCTGGCAGCTGATGTCCAAACGCTGCTTACGCATATCAGCGCACGTTGGGAGATTGAAGTCTTTTTTGCTGATACCAAGCAACTTTTGGGAATTGATCAGTATCAGTTGATGACAACGACTGCTGTGCTTCGGTATTGGGTATTGTGCTGGATTGCCTTCAGTTTTTTGGAAGAGATTCGAGATGAACTGAAACATCAAAAGGAGAGAGAAAATCAGAAAGAGCATACGTGTCAACCAGCGACGCTCGGACAAGCACACAAAGAAGTGCAAAAGACACATCAGAAGTTGTTCCTGGAATGGATCTATCAACAGGCTTTTTTAGGCACGCCTGTTAACAAGCTTCTTTCATCTTTAGTTGCTTAAGCACTTTCTACGATGGAACCGCAAAGATAGAGATGCACATCTCCCCTTGCATTCTATCACCAATTCGACAGAGGATTTACATACGAAGCTGGTGCATCTGGATATGAAAAATGCAAAAAA
>CBJMBI010000810.1:0-1983 GCA_966427955.1 uncultured Ktedonobacterales bacterium | reverse complement strand
TGTGGTGGTGGTACTGTCTTGTCGTCGATGATGTAGTGTCTGAGTGGTTCAGGCTCCATGCTCTATCCTCCCGGTTGCCACAATTAATAGGCATTAGTTATTACTCTATACCAAAGAAGTCCTCTAGACCTGCCTCATACGGATTCTCAGAATAAATCATCTGTTTCTCCTGCTTTAATCTCACGTAAATCATACTTTGCCGTTGTCTCTATGCGTTTATGACCAAGCGCCAACTGCGCCTTGCGGATATCTCTCTTGGCTAACTGCGTTCCGACAAAGCGTCTAAAGTCGTGGGGTTTAACATCTGGCACGAATGGTTCAGCAAGCGTCTTGACAACTAACCAAGCCCCTTGAGGGGTAATCGATTTAGCGAGAGGTCTCGTATCACCACGACCAGCAAACGAAGTAAAAATGTAATCACTTCGTACAGATCGAGTGGCTAGCCATACCTTGATTGCCTCAACAGCCTCAGCGGAGATATGCGCCTCCCTATCTTCTTCTTGGTTTTTCCCCTCCTCAGCGTAGAGATGGAGAAGATATCCATCTTCACGGTGTATAATTTGCTTCTGTTTAAGATGGGCCAGTTCCTTTACGCGAAGCCCAGAGGATGCGAGAGTTGCAAAGAGGGCTTTATTGCGTAGTCCTATCAGAGTGGTGGTATCTATGGAGTCAAGAAGCTCTCTCATAGTTTCTGGCTCAATTTTGACGCGATTACGAACACGTAGGCGATCCTTCATTGCTCCAGACTTTACCCCACGAACTCGCTTAAAAGATTCAGCCACCTCATAGGAGATATATTTCTGCTCTGCTGCCGCATCCATCAACCGTTTTACTGCACTCATCATACGATTAATCGTGTTTGGAGACATGGAGGTCGTATTCACAAGGTGAGTGCGCCATCTTGCAAATGTAGATGGATCAAGTGCCATGTCAGGTGTCGTCGCATAGTCGAGATACGCGAGAAAATCCCGCTGATAGATTTCCAGTGAAGAAGGGGAAACATTACCAGCGAGGATCGTTGTATCAAATTGAAGTGAGAAAGGGATAAGGTCAGTCACGGGCGTCTCCCAATCTCTCCATCAAAGATTGCCAGTCATCATGTGTTTCAATAATGACCTGTCGATTCTCACCAAGCACACTAATCCAAAGATCATGTGTCCGCATTTGCCTAATGGTCGTCAATGCAAAAGCAGATGCGGAGACGTGTCCAATATCTCCCCAAAGGCGAGCGTGTGATCCATCCTTACATTGAAACGTCCCAGAGAAATCTGGCTCATCAGCAAAAACTAACGTGCTGTTCGGGTGATGATAATGAAAGTCATTCCAGAAAAGACGTGCAAGCATTTGATGCCCATTGCTTATGTGATCCCACTCAGGAAAATCATTGCGAATGGGCGCATGACGTAAATCATGTTCGATCACCGTGTAAGTTGCACGCTCAATAAACCAACTGGAGATATCGTGCATAGCATCCGTAATTGTTGCAGAAGTCCCATTCAGACGATTCCAGTCGATGATATCCAAGTGTACCAGATCATACTGAGATGTGATGATTTTCTGTTCGATAATTCTCATATTTCCTCCTGCTTCCTTGAATAGCTTGATAAAAGCATCATTTAATCAAGCTATTTTGAGTAGTATATTCCACTAAATGTTAACCGTCAAGTGGCCTCTTAAGAGGTTATTTTCCTGTAGAATTCGTAGGTTGAGAAAATGGCTCTTTCATTAGGCTGTTGGAGGGCAAAAAGAAAGGCTTGATAGTCGATCTCTATCAAGCCTTTCAGATATCACTGCCATTTACTGATTCTTGTGGTGGTTCAGAAAAGCGGTTATCGGCTCCACGCTCTCATCACAGCTTCCCTCGCCGGCTTGCGATGATACCTTTTCCGACGAGCTATCCATGCTTCGGCTGAAATGTGCCGCAATATAATGGACAGTGTACGAGTACAATCAGGGCATTCACACATCAATGTATCCTTCCAG
>CBJMBI010000809.1:0-1987 GCA_966427955.1 uncultured Ktedonobacterales bacterium | reverse complement strand
TGGTGTTGTTCCTTTTTGCAAACCCATAGAAGAGAAAACCCTCTCTTTTCTGATCTTTTAAATTGCTGAGACAGAGTGTTTTGCTCCCATTATATCATTTGGCCGCTGCAGTCAGCTTGGTGAGCATGTGTCTACTCGGCTCTGGTCTTGATCTTGGTCGAACTCCCGTCTTTCAATCCTTCATGAAAGCACACAAATCATTTCATTGGGACATTTAGCTTTGATGGTTGTGATTAAGCTGTGATAAAAAAAGCCAGTGCGGTGTCATCATTGTGACTTCGAGAGTCTATAGTTCCATGCAGGATAGAAGAAAGAGTATTTCTCTACTTATTCACTATCAAAGTGCCATTTTGTCCCTCTTTTCCCCTAGTAATTCTAAGCCCTTTCTAAGTAAAATAGATGATGGGATGAATTTCATGCCTTCCCAAGCTCTCTCATCGCCACGAAATTTAAGTGTAGCTGTACCTTTTATTAAGATGGAGCAGTGTATTATGATTATCACCATCCATAGCCAAGCAACGAAAGAAGAGCGCATGGAATTAATGGCCATGCTTCACCGTATTACTGATGATTTGCAACCGATTGTCACAACCACGATAAGCGGTTGCGAGGTCATTGCCCTCGATGAACGACACATTGACACCGCCGCCTCTCTTGCACTTGAGCAACAGAGCGCTGTTGCTCGCATCATCCCTCTCAAAACTCCATATCAGTTGGTAAGTAATGCATTTCAAGCAAAGAGGAATTGCATTTTGATTGGAGAAGCTCATGGCTGTACTCCTGTTACCATTGGAGGCGATGCAGACCCAGTTATCATGGCTGGCCCTTGCGCCGTCGAAAATCTCGAACAAGTACTGTCAACTGCACGAGCAGTCAAAAAGGCAGGAGCAACTGTCTTGCGAGGAGGAGCATTCAAACCTCGTACCTCACCATACCAGTTTCAGGGACTTGGGATTGAAGGATTACGTATGCTAGCAATAGCACGTGAAGAGACGGGCCTGCCCATTATCACTGAAGTGATGGAACCGGCTATGGTGGAAGAAATCACCCAGTATGCAGATATTCTGCAAATTGGAACACGCAATATGCAGAACTATCCACTTTTACGTGCTGTCGGGCAACACAGTAAAAAACTGCCAGTACTGCTTAAACGCGGGTTATCGGCCACCATCGAGGAATGGCTTCTAGCAGCTGAATACCTCGTTGCCGCAGGCAATCCCAACGTTATCCTTTGTGAGCGTGGCATCCGTAGCTATGACCCTCAGACACGCAACGTCCTCGATTTGACCTGTATCTCTCTTCTGCACAACCTGACCTGCCTACCGGTTGTGGTCGATCCCAGCCATGCTACCGGCCGCAGCGAACTTGTCCCAATCATGTCGCGTGCAGCAATTGCTGCCGAGGCTGACGGATTGCTTATCGAAACCCATCTAGATCCCGATCATGCGCTCTGCGATGGCCGACAATCCATTACACCAGCACAATTAGAGCAGATTGTCTCCCAAGTGAAAGTCCTAGCAAGTATGAGAGACTGGATGGTAAGCACTCCTGTGCCTTCTCAGGTCTTAGGCTAATTGTGAGCTGCTTGTCTGTACAAATTGTTTAGCGTTCAACCACTTGTCATATTCGTTTGGGCTTTGCCTAAAATCTCGGAGGCTTTTTCCATGCTTTCTGACCATTTTAGCACTTTCACTGCTAGTAATCTGCCTGGTATACAAGGCAGAGAACACATTGGTCTGACTGTTCCCAATCTTGAGGATGCAACGGAATTCTTCGTGAATATCCTTGGTTGCGAGATTGTCTATACTTCATGTCCACCCTACCTGAGCGTGAGCGCATGACAGTGCTTTTTGACGTTCATTCGCAATCCCGATGGAAGCTATGGACATCGAGATGTCATAATGGATTCACTTAGATTTGTCGAGTACACCTCACCTGACCAAAGAAAGCAAATACCTAAGCTAAGCGATCATGGGGCTGCTCATAT
>CBJMBI010000808.1:0-2001 GCA_966427955.1 uncultured Ktedonobacterales bacterium | reverse complement strand
GTTTCGGCGCTATGTCAGCCGTTGGGGTGTGATACAAGCATCTCAAGTGTTAATTGAATTGCAAGCGTTACAAAAAAGGTCAAAGCAAGAAGATAGAGCCCTGCAAGAGGAAAATACAGGTTTTGTGGAAGCACTTCTTCTGCGCTATGAGCAATTTTATGGGAAAGGTGATCCCGCATGTCCTACTATGAAGAGCGCTCTGAGACAGTATTGGAGGCTTAAAAAGACTATGCCGGAGGTGCTTGCGGAACTGGCCAGTTTTCGAGGACAGAGCCCTCTCTCTTGCGGTGTCTGGGAGAAAACGGACGATACAACAGACGGTCACTTGCAAACATATGGTTTGTTCTTCCTCCTAACTAACACTGATTTTACGGTGATAGGTAAAGACGAGTTTATACGGGAGGTGAAAAGGTAAAATGGCCCAGAAACAGGCCAAGATGAGACTACATCAGGGATTAAGCAACCCAATCTGCAAGAAAAAGCTTTTGAGCGCCAACTGCTCTATGTCAAGATCAACGAAGTTATTGCCGAGCGCCAATCATTGCTTCTGCGTGTCGACCAGGATTTTGCACAATCCGGCCAATTTCTCCATCAAGTTATGGTCCTTGAGGGAATCACTGTAATTGATCCAACACATCCACAGCGTGATGTAATCAATGGAGCACTCAAAAAACAGCCGCTGGTTTGTATTCTCAGTGATATTCCACCTCTAGAGTTGAAGCGTATGATGCGCTTGGGACCACTTTTCCAGGTACATCGCATTCGGGATAGAATAGGAGCACGTGACTATTCTATCGTCTTTGGGCAAGATGCCTTGTTACTCGACTCAGAGTTATTCTTCCGCAAGACTAACGATGATCATGCGATGATGCTGTAAATCCAATTAAAATAAGGAGGTGTACATGTTTTTTCTGGAATTTCTCAAAAAGTCGGTATCTGCTAACGATGTGGTCACTCGTGAGTTCATTGAGCTAATGGTGCCACAGCTACTCGAAAAGTATGTTGATCTTTCTGCGAAGGGCGGTACACATCAGGATGATGATGCATTGCAAGAAGAGACGAAGCGAAAATTTGAAGCTAAAGGTGACCAGAGCATGTTTAGCCACTTGCTCAATGGCATTTTGCCGTCGCTTCGATTAATGCATGTACTTGAAGATGAGGATATTGATCATTTTTCTAATCTTGAACGCCGTGTGTATATTCTCTCCTACCTAATGCATGATATTGACAAAATCAAGCGACGTCCTGTCGAAACAAAGACGCGTGAAGCTATTGAGGAGTCAAAAGCATTTATTGCTGAAGAACTACGGGAATGTAATGCTGAAGCGTTCTTTCCTGAGGCTATGGAGTATCTGGAGGATATTACTTTTCTGGTAGTGAATACACAACGGACATGGGGGACACATTTAGTGATACCTCCCTGGAGACTCCGTTTGTTGGATCGAATTGCTAGCCTGCGAGATTTATGCACATTCTCTGATCAGATTGCCTACGCGGTAACTTCTCCAGCGGAGATCTTGCATGCAGGGGACTTGAGAGAGATTTTAGAAGTTCTAGGCGACCACAAGTTAACGTTCCACTATCATCAGTTGCGTGATGTCCGTGGCTTGTTCACGAGTGTAGTTAACAATGGCCTTATCAATTTATTTACCAATGGAGGTAAACGTGAAGGGATTTGGCCCTATCTCTTCTTTTCTGATGGAGTAGTGTATCTCGCACGCAAGAGAGTAAAATTCTCAATTACAAATGAGCAGGTAGTCGAGGCAGTGAAAAATCAACTGCAACAAGTATGTGGCGTACGTGTTAAGCAGGATGCTCCAGGCTTTGCATTTAGCAATCAGGGCAATGCTAAACATCCCGAATACTACTTTGAGTTCTTATCACTAGACGATTACTTGCAACTTCTAGTGAAGGGCACAATGGAGCGTACTGTACGTGATATAACAGCAGGACCCTTTGAGAAGCTGCGAGAGATGCAAGCTAATGGTGAGATTGCTGCTG
>CBJMBI010000807.1:0-2002 GCA_966427955.1 uncultured Ktedonobacterales bacterium | reverse complement strand
CTATCTTCAACGGTATGAGATGCCTCCCTCCCCTGATGAGATCCAGCACATGCGATGTCTAATCCGAACACTCTGGCAGGAACTTAGGGAGAGCCCATGAAATGGTCAAAGGAAAGGGAAGGAGGGCTTGAAAATCGTACCGACCATTGGCATTGAGAACAGTCGTAGGAGGAAACGCAGACCAATACCGCCTCTCTTGAGCGATTGAATGGGACGATGTGAGAACGCCTGGCTGCCTAAACACGCAAATGTCATCATACCAGTCAACGCTTGGAGGCCTTTCAATAGGGCATAGACCTGATTGGATGCACCTCTAATTTGTGTTGGCCAGACCAGCAGCTCGGTCAAACACCAGCGATGGCTGCTGGTCTGACCGATCATACTTGGAGCATCAAGCAGATTTTCACTTCCCAAGTGACCCCTCAACTGCTGATGATCATGAAAGAGGCACAAAAGCTCGAAGTCTTCCAACTGTCAAACGAAGGAAACAAGTCCACAGGTGGAAGAGGGAGAGCCTCCAAGCACTCTCTTCTTCTCCTCAAATTGAAGGAAAAGAAAGAAAGGAGGCTCTACCCAGATGGACTGATTTCCATACCTTTGGTTCTAGAGCTGTTTTATACATATACACAAAATGTTCAAAAGAAGAACCAATAATAATTAAGAAGACAGATAACTATTTTGCTTAGTTATCCTCTACATCCTCTATCAATTCGCAGGAACTCACTCCCAGTCCTTTTGCCAGTTTTGCTAGTGTTTCAATGGTGATATTGGTGTAGGGATTTTTATAAATTTTCTGGATCGTTCTCAGATCTACTTCTGAGCGAAAAAAGAGCTTCCTCTGACTTATTCCCTTAGCTTGGGCAACTTCCTTAACTCTCAATCTGATCATAATGTCCTACTGTATCTTATCCATACACATATGATAAGCTGGTATATTATCGCATCATTGACATGGTCCAAAAAAAATTGTACGATTTCATATGACGGAAATTAATACGTCATTTTTCTCCACGTCCTCATCAACTCCAAAGGAGACACAAATTGAATTCTGAAGTGGCACGCATTCGACAACAAATTGCTGATGAGTATCAATCTGCTCAATTTGTATTTGGCGCATTTACCCAAAAAGGTAAGCATGAACTGTATACTCGTAAGATGGAGCAGATTGCTCTTCACTTCCAAGAGTTACAAAAGCATCTTTCTGTCTATCGCAAGCTATGCAGATACTGATTGAGGAGAGCAATAAACATGCCTAGTTTTTTGGCAGTGCGTAAATCTAGGCTGATAGATAAGCTAGAGGTTATATTGAGAGGAAACGAATACTGTGAGAAGGTGGAACATTGCAATCGAGGGCCAACAATGCCCCATTGCTTCCAAAAAACGGTATCTCGTTTTCTGGGATTGGTTTTGTTTTACCACAAGTCCAGAGTGTGGGTCTCGTTGTTGAGTCAAAAGCAGGGATGATTCCTGTGGCACGTATGGGTAAACGAGCCAATCAAGAAGGATCAGTCTACAAACGCAAAGATGGACGATGGGTTGCCTCCATCGTTCTTGAGAATGGCAAACGGAAGGCCTGCTTCCTCCCCATGCATGAATGCCTGATTCTTACCCACATCTTACAAACGGAGGTGAAAAGCCAAGTGAACGCCCTCAAGAAGAGATTGCAAAGAGAGCCAGCCTTTCCAGATAGTCCTCCATCCAGGAGGACCGTCATGGGAGCGTGCCAAATAGCCACCCAAACGAGCGACCTCTGTCCAGAAAGTGCCAAGGGTCATAGTGGAAGACGATTTGCCAGAACGCTGAGCTAGGATAGCAAGCATGAGAGGATCAATCACCCAACACGCAGGGCGCTCTGGATTTTGACGGGCAGCGGCACGCACTTGCATCAAGCGCACGGCAAGAGGAGACAACAAACCCAACAAGCGAATCAGGCCATCAACACTTTGCAGTTGCCGTTCCTCAATGCGACACCCACTTTTGAGGCATTGGTGAGAGTCTTCAA
>CBJMBI010000806.1:0-2002 GCA_966427955.1 uncultured Ktedonobacterales bacterium | reverse complement strand
TGCTTACTCACGCAGAATATGACCGTAATGATTGGAAGAGGAGGATTTAATGGAATATGTGTCAAAGTCAACACTGGAGCCCCAAGCAATTCTGCAAGCATGGATACCATTCAAGGAACTGATAGGTGTGACTTCGGTCCACACAGCAGAGGAATATGAGCAGGCAATGGCAATCATTGATATGCTGCTTGATGCAACCAGAGGAAACGAAGATCATCCACTTAACGATGTGCTTGACTATTTAGCCACTCAAGTCGAGGCATATGAGGATGAGCACTTTCCGATACCAGAGTCGAAGCCACATGAAATCTTACGCTTTTTAATGGATCAGCACGGACTGAAGCAGGAAGATCTTGCGGATTGTGCTCCTCAAGGCCGAATATCAGAAATTCTTAGCGGCAAACGTGCTATAAGCAAAGAGATAGCAAAGAATTTAGCATGTCGGTTCCATGTACATGCTGATTTGTTCATTTAAAAGCAAATTGATAAGAAAGGGGATGGTCCTGCTACAGACCATCCCTTTTTTATTTATCACGTCCGTTGGTCTACAATCTCAAGATCATCATAGCGTTTAACTTTATAAATAACCGTTGAGATCACCCAACTCACAACAAAGATACCAATAATGTAGTAGCCAATCACCCCAAAATTATCATTGAGGTTCCCAACAAAGTCCCAGAAACCACCACTCAGATTGAGAGCACTACCAATGATCCCAAGCACCTCCAGTGTCCCTACTACAAACGCAATCAGGACAGAGACCAGAGTGATATTCAGATTGTAATAGAGCTTGCGGACAGGCTTCACAAACGCCCAGCCATAGGCACCTAACATCAAAATACCATCTGTAGTATCAATCAAACACATGCCAGCAGTAAACAACAGCGGGAAGAGCAAGATGGACCATAGCGGAAGTCCCTTAGTAGCAAGCACGGCTGAAATACTGAGAATACCCACCTCAGTGGCCGTATCAAATCCCAGCCCGAAGAGCACGCCCACAGGATACATTTTCCAACTGCGATCAGTTATACGCAGCAGTGGACGGAAGAAGCGTGCCATAAGCCCACGTTGATTGAGAAATTCTTCCAAAGTCTGCTCGTTGTACGCCTCACCTCGCTTCACCCTTTGGAAAGCCCGCAAAATTTCCCACAAAACTAGAATGTTGAGAACGGCAATCAGATACAAAAAGATTGCAGAGACACTGGTACCAATAAAGCCACCAATAAATTTGAGATTATCAAAGTTCTTGACCGCAGTGGCAGTGGCTGCAATAACCACCGATAGGGCCACTACAATTGTCGAGTGTCCTAGGGAGAAGAAGAAGCCAACAGCTACTGGACGCTTGTTCTCCTGCATAAGCTTGCGTGTCACGTTATCAATTGCTGAAATATGATCTGCATCAACTGCATGACGCAGTCCAAAAGTGTAGGCAGTGATTGCCAATCCAAGCAAGAAAGCTGAATGTCCAAATAAGATCAGGGAAATGGCCCAAACAAATACGTTGATGACAATCAAGAAGACATACATACCCATAATCTTGCCGCGCACATCCTTTGGATTGTCATTAAATACATGCGAGAGCGCAGCAAGACTGAAGTTACTACTAGCAGTGCTCATGAAACCTCCTTGTAGAGCTTGACAGTGCTAAACAGATAAAAAGAGAGAAGAATCTTACACATTGTCTACCTCTCTCTAGCAAGTATACGTCATAGCTCAGCCTTATTGCAAATAATTCGCAAATGCTTTCATTTTATTGTTGGGAATAATTCTTAATAGCATCCTCTCTTACCGCCCCCAATAGCGAGAGCCTGTTTGAGAAGTGCTCACGGGAGGGAAGGTCATTGTATCCCTCTAGCCGATTGAGCAAACTTTTTCAAACAGGCTCTTAAATTTCTGTTTCTAATCTTAGGTGTTGTCTAACTTTAGGAAGCTGGTCAGTAACCTGCAGTTGTAGTTGTAGGGCTTAAGCAGCAGCTTGCTTCTAATTGTTGTTGTTATTATT
>CBJMBI010000805.1:0-2003 GCA_966427955.1 uncultured Ktedonobacterales bacterium | reverse complement strand
CTAGCAAAACCTTGGATATCTCTTCTAGCAGAGTTCTGGATACTTCATCCCGCAAGGCTCTGGTAAGACTAGCGGATGATACTCTCTCCAAAGGGGGACTCCCTCAACCTCATAAACCACTAACTCCCACGCTCTGGGTAGCATTTGCACTCTCTGGCATTATTATCTTGATGGGTACAGTGATGCTCTATGTCTTTGTGCCTCCACACTCACCGGGTTCTAGCAATTCTGAGAAAAGTAGCTCAAAGACGCCAATGACAAATCTTAACAACCGTCTCACACCGACTATAGCATCAGGACAATCGGGGCCTCCCTTCATGTCAACACCATTAAATATAGAGGCCCATCTGACTAGCAGTTATGCTGAGCAAACCAGTAATGTGTATAATTTGACCAATGAGGGCACACTCGATTGGATTGAGTGGGGCTTAAACGCACCAGGGGACGTAAATCATAAACTTGCTGTACAACAACAGATCAGCAATTTCACGCCCATTGGCACTGCAAGAGTTCAGCGTGACGACCATTATACCAATTCCTATACTTGGTCTGATGGCACGCCAGTTATGGTCGCACCACCACAACAACCATCAGGCGTATATGTGAGGGGTGTTGGTAATGGCTTTACCTTGACTGTTGCCGCTAGCACAACACCACGAACGCTGAGAGTTTATGTTGGAGCAGTTCATGCAGAAGGATATTTATGGGCAGGTATCGATGGAAGGACCATTACAGATACTAGTTTGGATATGAGAAACAATCCTAATATTGAAGATAACGGCATCTACACCCTAACCTTCAGCAGCAGTATACCAGGTCAAGTTCTCACAGTAAAATACACCGTCAAAGCCAGTGATACAAACAATGGCTATGTCATGTTGGAAGCCGCAACACTTCAAGACTGATTGACATGCCACATTTTACTGTTTATACTTATGGATAGTTTGTGTCAATTGTAAAATAGGAAAACACCATTGTACCAGGCCTTACTTAGGGATGGAGTCTATCACTCCCACGAGTTTTGCGTATATTGGCAAATCTCATCTCAGTGGTCGTTCTGCGACCACTGTAGATTAATAGTATGCAGATAGGATTCAGGTATGCAGAAATATTTCAATCAATACTATCTTACTGAGCAACTTGCTAGTAAACCGCTGAGGTCGGTCTATCTAGCTCATCGTGTCAACGATGCTTCGGAGAAAGTAGTGGTCAAGATCTTTGATGCTGCATGCCTCAATCTTGAGCAAGAATGCGAAAGCCTTCTCCAAAAGGTCGAATGGGCCAAACAGTTTAAGCACTCCCATATCGTCCCGGTGCTTGATTTTGGGGTAGAGCAAGGACAGCCCTATGTCGTAAGTAAGTACCTGTCCAGAGGTTCATTACGCAATCACCTGGATCATCTCTCCCCCCAACGCTTGGATCTACAAGATGCATTACATATTGTTTTTCAAGTGGGACAAGCACTCCGTTATGCGCATCAACACAACATCCTTCATAGCAACATCAAACCAGAAAATATCTTCTTTACTAAGCAGGGTAAGGTTTTGCTAGCAGACTTCCGTCTTGCCAGCTTCGTCAATACGACGAAACTGAATTATAAATCTGATCCTCACACTACGTGTTATATGGCCCCAGAGCAATTTAATGGCATCGTTAGTGAAAAGAGTGATCAATATGCCCTTGCTTGCCTCGTCTACGAGCTGATCACTGGACGTACACCATTCTCTGCTCAAGGTTTCTTCTCGATGTGGGCTAAACAGAATACCCAAGAACCTGTTCCTCCTTCGGATCTGGTTCCTAACCTGCCTGCAGCAATCGAAAGAGCAGTACTCAGAGGTATGGCCAAAGATCCATCTGAGCGCTATGCCAATGTATCTGCATTTCTCAAAGCTCTTGAGAATGCTTCGCCCTCGTCAACATCCATAAGGAGATTGACTACTCCTGCCAGCAAGACTCTGGTTGCCAGAGAGACTGAGCCTCTTGAGACCAGAGCAAGTAGTACC
>CBJMBI010000804.1:0-2004 GCA_966427955.1 uncultured Ktedonobacterales bacterium | reverse complement strand
ACTTCTCTCCTTGCAGTCTTTTCAATTGAGCTTTGAAGGAGAGAAGCTGGCTACTGTGTGATTAAAGGCTTCTTCTAGAAGATAGCGGATCTAGTCGCTAACTATGGCAGATATGGCGGTTAACTGTGGCGGATAAATGACGAATCCTGTGCCTTAATTGCATCAATTATATTAAAAAGAGGCATTTTTCTTGCATAGCATGAAGGAGAGATGGCGGATATCCATCGTAGGGCATTGAACATTGGTTTGTCTAGCTCTTGCATGATCATTTCGCACAATAAAGCTCTCTATGCCTTCATGCGCTTAAGTATTGGTAAAGCACGATCTCGACCAGAGAGATAGCTACGCCTGAAAGCTTCATTTTTTCTGGGGGTAAATGGAACGTTCGGGGGGACCTGCGTCAATCACTCTTCCTGCCAGATGCAGAAGCCCAGATTGCTCAGCCGAATTGACATTGCTTGGATGCTCACCTGAAACTTGCTAGCGAGAGTGGTAAGCATCTCTTCATCGCCAAAGTCAAAAGGTTGATTCTGAATCTCAGCTTGCAGAAGGTCGGCAGGCATTAGCAGAGCAGCCGCGAAGCGGTTGGCCTCTATTTCTCGTCGATCCTCACCTGTCGAGGAACGCACATCACGTCGATAGACGATGTAATGAGTATCAATAAAGAGATCAGAGGGAGTGTTACTTAGATGCAAAATGAAGTGGCCTATTTCGTGTGCAATTGTGAACCGCTGTCGTACAAGAGCTTGCGTCACGTTGTAGCCAATAACACCATGCCCCTTCTCAACAATTAGGAGACCAGAAACATTTTCACCTAGTGGGGCTGCTTCTGTTGACAGGTTCAGACGATGTGCTACGAGTTCCACATCTACAGGAACACGAAGCATTCCTATCTGACGAAGAATCTCTTCAGCACGTTCATCAATCTGTGAGAACGTAAGCATGTTACCTCTTTAGTTTTCCATTCTAGCTTTGACTTTACTAACAAATCCGGTCAACCATCGTCGCGTTTCAGCGTCGCCGTTTGCAGCGGCCTCAATTTGACTGATTGTTCGCTCGTCGAGCTTGATGGGAATTTGTGTTTCGAGCAATTCATCGCGTTGAGGAATAAGATGCGAGAGTTCAGTACCTAAGATCCCAGCAATTTGCCAGAGAAGATGAAGGGGTGCATGCTGGCGTCCTGCTTCTATATTGACGATAGAGGCACGGCTAATGCCAAGCCGAGCAGCTAGTTGAGCTTGACTGAGTTTAGGTTTCGATCGCTCTCTCACATATCGTATCTTTTCCCCTACAGCTCGGTAGAGAATCTCATCATCCGACATCTTATCCATATTAAAAATTATTCTAAGCTATGTGACATGAATATGTCAAGTGTAGCAAACCCGATTTCTATACAAACCTGTTTGTGTAAACTACAGATTGACATTATATTTATTCGTATGAGAAAATGGCAGAGGTAAATACAAATGGCGGCGCAGCAGATCTGCACCATTAACGGCTTGCTTAGCGTAAGAGCGAAAGATGTAGCGCATATGGAAAATCATGTAATAACAGATAATATGGAAAACGTTCCAGTAAGAGATTTGGTAAACATTTTGGAATTTGCCGAACGTGATGAAGAAGTTCCTCATGCTAAAGCGTACCATGTGCATATTGACGGGAAAATCTTCAAAATCGATACACCATGCCCAACAGGTGAATTGCTTCTCAGCAAGGTAGGAAAACAGTCATGTGCCTTTGAGCTTATTGAGGAATTCATGCACCACGAGAACTGTGTCGTCGAGCCAAACGAAGTGGTCGACTTGCGTAAACGTGGCCTCAAGGGATTTATTACCGCCCATAAAGAGATCGTAACCATTTTCATCAATGACGATCCTTATCAAATCGAGCGTGGTGAGCACACTGTAGAAGAAATCCTCTCAAAGATCGGTCAGACACCAGAGGGATACATTCTCCTGGAAGAGAAGGATGGACCACCTATGCCATTATCTCCCAATCTTCCTG
>CBJMBI010000803.1:0-2005 GCA_966427955.1 uncultured Ktedonobacterales bacterium | reverse complement strand
CTGGAATGATCCAAGATCCTCCACAAGATGCATCTTCCATCTATGATGCCTCAGAAGCTACGACTGTTCGCCAGTAGTCGAGCGTGCGTTGGAGAGCGACTTCAAAGGGGATAGCAGGCTGCCAGTTTGTGTCTGTTTGCAAGCGGGATGTATCAGCTTCTAAGAGTGGAACATCGACAGGACGCAAGAGGGCTGGATCTTCGTAGATGCGAATTGGGACGGTAGTTAGCGTTAGAAGCAGGTCTAGCATAGACCTAATTGAACGCGAGTGTCCTGATCCGATGTTATAGGCTTGACCTGGTTGTCCTTGTTCGGCAAGCATCAAGTAGGCCGCTACGACATCCTCTACGGGAAGGAAATCTCGGCGAGCTTGTAGATTGCCGACAGGCAATTCTGGAGGAGCCTTGCCTGCTTCAATGAGAGCAAGTTGCCGTGCAAATTTCGCGACCACGAATGTGGAGGGTTGTCCTGGTCCAAAGTGATTAAAGGGACGCGCACGTATAATGGGCAGACCATAGGCGATAAAGTACTGGTAGCCGTAGAGATCCTGGCTAGCTTTTGAAACGGCATATGGGTTGGCTGGCCGAAAGAGGCAGTCCTCACGAATGGGATTCTCTTCGGGGCGAACAAGGCCGTATTGCTCACCAGAACCAACTAGCACGATACGGGGAGTCAGTTGTTCGGTACGCAATGCTTCCAGCAGGTGAATAGTGCCCTCTGTGTTTACTCTGAGGGTATTCTGTGGATGCTTCCAAGAAGTTGCTACCGAGGATTGAGCCGCCAGATGAAAAATCAGATCAGGTCGTGTTTGAGCAACCACTTGCTGAATCTGATCGCGTTGAGTGATATCTGCTACTAGAAGCTTGATTGCATTTGTCTTCATGGATGAAGCTGCATGTCCGGCCAATCCAAATAAAGCAGCTTGTGGATAGCGTAGAGAGCATTGTTCTACGACATATTTACCCACAAATCCTGTGCATCCTGTGACGAGGATACGCGATGGAATTGACGATGTCATCTTGCTTTACCTTTTCTTACATGCTTGGCGTGCAATGTAATCTAGATCACTTTCTACCATCATCCCCACCAGTTCCTCAAATTTAACACGTGGCTTCCATCCAAGATTTTGACGTGCCTTACTGGCATCTCCAATAAGTAGATCGACTTCGGCAGGTCGTAAAAACTGAGGATCAGTCTCGACATAGCGTTCCCAATCGTCAATGCCTACATGTCCAAAGGCGGTACGAACAAAGTCCCGAACACTATGGGTCTCGCCAGTAGCAATCACATAATCATCAGGTTGATCTTGCTGAAGCATAAGCCACATAGCCTCAACGTAATCACCTGCGAAACCCCAGTCTCGTTTGGCATCGAGATTGCCCAGCACGAGTTTGTCTTGTAAGCTCAGCTTGATGCGTGCGACAGCTAGACTGATCTTGCGGGTCACAAATTCAGGTCCACGACGTGGCGACTCGTGATTGAAGAGCAGGCCGGAGCAAGCAAACATCTGGTAGCTCTCACGGAAATTCACCGTAGTCCAGTGTCCATAGAGCTTGGCTACCCCATAGGGACTACGGGGATAGAATGGCGTCTGCTCATTTTGTGGCACGGCTTGGACTTTGCCAAACATCTCAGAAGTGCTAGCTTGATAGAAACGGATAGGTCGATCTGTCTGTCGTATAGCCTCTAGCATACGTGTCACACTTAGTCCCGTATATTCAGCGGTCGCAACGGTCTGCTGAAAGGAGGTTGCCACAAATGACATTGCTGCTAGATTGTAGACTTCGTCGGCTTGCGATTTCTTGAGCGCCTGAATCAGCGAGATCTGATCGAGCAAATCTGCATCGATTAACTCGATGTCACCGAGTAAGTGACGAATGCGCTCATCATTGAATATGCTAGCGCGGCGCACAAGTCCATAGACGCGATAGCCCTTCTGTAGTAATAATTCGGCAAGATAACTTCCATCTTGACCTGTAATACCTGTAATTAGTGCATTTGGCAT
>CBJMBI010000802.1:0-2010 GCA_966427955.1 uncultured Ktedonobacterales bacterium | reverse complement strand
TCATCAAACTGCGACCTGCGGATACCCCTTGCTTCAGCTATGGGGAGGAAGCAGGTCTTCCTTTCTTGGGGCTTGGGCACAGGGGCTAACCTGAACCTATTGACAAATGTTTGAATATATGAGATAATTCTTGCATGGATCGAACGATTGTCGTACAACTGAATCCAACGCCTGAGCAGGTAGCCGTCTTGGATCGAACCATGCAAGAGCATACGGCTTGTTTTAATGCCGTTGCGCGCGAAGGCTTCGAGACCGGATGCAGCAACGGAGTAGAGCTGCATAAGCAGACCTACTACCCTCTCCGAGCAAAGTATCCTGACCTTCCTTCTCAACTGGTGATAGCCTCTCGTGTAAAAGCCACTGAAGCTGTTAAATCGGCTCTCTCGTGGCGCAAGAAACACGCGGCTCGGTACCCGAAACTGGTTGAGAAAGCGAAGAAGCAAGGAAGGCCTGCTCCCAAATTCAAGCCTGTCCGTTGTCCACAATCGAAGTCTGCTCCTATCCGCTATGATGCCCGCTCGTATTGGGTCAAGTGGGAGATCATGACCTGCTCCCTTGCCACTGTAGCAGGACGCCTTGAGATGACCTTTACGGTCCCCAGGCACTCCGCTCGGTACATTGGAGGAAAAGTCAGTTCTGCTGACCTGTGCTTTCACCACGGGCGCTACTTCCTTCACATCGTTGTCGATATTCCTGCTCCGGTTGTTGATCCCTCTGGCGATGTGATTGGCGTTGATCTTGGATTGAACCATCCGGCTGTCACATCCAATCGCCACTTCCTGGGAGAACGCCGATGGAAAGAGCAGGAACGCCGCATTTTCCGTCTCCGTCGCAAACTTCAGACAAAAGGCACCCGTTCGGCTAAGAGACATCTCAAAAAGCTGAGCGGGAAACTGCTTCGTCAAAGAAGAGATCATGACCACGTCCTCAGCAAAAGGATTGTTCAGAACACCACTCCTGGCAGTACCATCGTTCTTGAGAACCTGACTGATATTCGAGAGCGTGTCACCCACAAAAAGGGTGAAGGGCAGCGCCGTATGCATTCCTGGTCGTTTGCTCAATTCCATAGCTTTCTGGCCTATAAAGCGGAGGCGCGTGGAATTGAGGTGGTCAAAGTTGACCCTCGTCACACGAGCCAGACCTGTTCCAAGTGTGGGCATCAAGCTCGTAACAATCGTCGTTCTCAAGCGCTTTTCCTTTGTCGTAAGTGTGGATACCACATCAACGCGGATTACAATGCCTCTAAAAACATTCGAGAGAAGCACCTCTCAACTCTTGCCAGCCTCGGTACATCTTTGGCTGGTGGGTCGCCTGTCAAGCGACCTATCGTCTCAGGCCCTCGGGTCTAGGGACAAGCCCCTGGCTTTAGCCATGGGGTACTTGACTCCCTAGAGACTTGCGTCTCGGTTTTCTTAACTGCCTTAATTATATACCAACGTATATAATTTGTCAATAGGTTACGAGCCTAATTTTAAAAACTCATTATGCTTGTATTGCATCTTTGTGTGTATTGAGAAACGAGGGAGAGCCTGATAGCCCTCCCTGAGATACTATACATATTCAAGTTTCTGCAATGCTTCTACAACTTCCCTAACATAGAGATTTGTTAGTCCTGCATTGCCTGGACCATGCTCTACAACGATACGCAACACCATGTTATATGCATCCTTTGCTGGTCTACTGATCTCTTTGTTGTCTAGTAACTCTAATGCTTTCTCAGCAATCTTGTCGCCCGAAAAATCATTGTTCCCATCTTGTTCTTCTCTGATTTCAACAAGAACATATTGTTTATTGATGTTCAAATCGACAAGAACATTGTTTACCCGAAACCAAGCAAGGTATTCTTCAATACTTCTTTGGTGCTTTTCATAAAGCGTTATTGTTTTCGTATTTCTCTGCTCTTCAATAAGACTATTGAGCTTCTTTAACCTGTTTTGAACTGTGCCGATAAAGTATTGGTTTTCCATTGTGTTATTATCCTTTCTGAAGGTCTCTGAGTCCTTCAAACAG
>CBJMBI010000801.1:0-2011 GCA_966427955.1 uncultured Ktedonobacterales bacterium | reverse complement strand
GGTGTTCGTGATTGAAGTAGAAGCTATCAGCCCTCTGGCGTTACGCGAGCCTCATGGCGAGATAGTTATCTTCTTTCAAGTATATGAAATAAGATGAGCAAGAGTCAAGGGGCCTGCTTGTCTCTCCAGGATCAGCTATATTGCGTTCCAATTGGCTAAACTTCTGAAAAGAAGAGGAATCTCATCGGACTTGATGTCTGGCTCTGTACCATTAATGCGCGTATATCCATTGAAATCATCTTTCCAGACCCTAATGGTGATTGATCTGTTATGGGGAGAATACTTCGAAAAGACAGAGAGGTTTGTATCGCTTTAGCATAGCTAGATCTTTCTTCTCCCACCCCTGTTATTTCTTTCCTGCATACTCGTTCTACTCATATGCAATTACATGCATTAGTGTATCCTGTGTAATGAAAGGTATATGAGGGTAAGATAATGTCTGAGAATGATATATGGACTCCTCCATTATTACCAAAAGATCAGAAGCGACTTAATAGACAAAGAGAGCGCAGATGGCAAAAGGTAGCTAAATGGACTGGCTTTTTTGATAAGGCTCTGTGGGATTGGTTGCAGCTTTTAGCCGCTCTTGCCATTCCTATTGTCATTGCTGCGGGAACGCTGTGGTTTAGCGCACAGCAAAACGAGGTAAGCGCTAGGACAGCGCAGGATCAGCAACAGGAAACTGCATTCCAGACCTACATTGACCGAATGTCAGATTTGCTATTGAAACACAACCTTCACGAGTCTAAGGACGGAGACGAGGTTCGTAATGTTGCACGATTACGAACCATTACAATTCTCCCACAGCTAAACGGGATACGAAAAGGGGAAATTGCACAGTTTCTATATGAAGCAGCCCTTATTGGTTCTACTAGTCTTAGGAATGGCGGAACTGAAGTAGTCAAGGCCCCAGTTATTAGCCTGAGTGAGGCTAATTTCAACGGTGTTGATCTCAGGGGAGCCAAGCTCAGGGGAGCTGACCTCAATGGAGCTGATCTCAAGGAAGCCAACCTCAGTGGAGCCGACCTCTATAAAGCCAGCATAAGTTGTGATCTCAGGAATGCCAACCTTAGTGGAGCTGACCTCAGGGGAGCTGACCTCAATGGAGCTGATCTCAAGGAAGCCAACCTCAGTGGAGCCGACCTCAGGGATGCCATCCTCTTTGGAGATCGCCTCAGGGATGCCGATCTCAGAACAGCTTCCCTTAGGAAAGCTATCCTCTTTAAAGCCGACCTTAGGGAAGCTGATCTCAGGGAAGCCGACCTCAGGGAAGTCACCCTCAGTGGAGCCAACCTCAGTGGAGCCAACCTCAGTGCTTCCCACCTCAATGAAATTGATCTCAGGGGAGCTGACCTCAGTGGAGCTGACCTTAGTGGCGCTGACCTCAGTGGAGCCGACCTCAGTTTGGCCAATCTTAGTGGAGCTAAAGTTACCCAAGAGCAACTTAAGAAAGCCGAATCCCTCGAAGGGGTAACCATGTCCGATGGATCAAAGCATCCGTTATCCAGAACTTAGACAAACATTGTTCATGAAACGAGAAACTGGATTTAACCCTAGCAACTCCACGAACATACGAGACCAGACAAAAGAGCGGCATGCCATTACCAAACCGCCGTGCCACTCTGGTCTTTTTTTTTACCCCTGTTATTTCTTACAGGATTTCTATATATCCTTCTGTTCCATGCACAAGAATTCGTTGCCCATCTTTTATCAGTTTGGTAGCATTTTCTACCCCGACAACTGCTGGTAAGCCATATTCACGTGCGATAACTGCTCCATGGGTCATCAGTCCACCAACTTCGGTGACCAGGCCTTTTATGGATACAAACAATGGTGTCCAGCTAGGGTCAGTAAAGGAGGTGACTAATATATCTCCATCTCCTAGATCTGCATCTTCCATGTTTAAGATGACACGTGCTCGTCCCTCTATAACTCCGGAAGAAACAGGTAGACCTACAATAGCTTCAGCTGGAATATTTTCTCGTTTGTACTCACCTGCAATGATTTCACC
>CBJMBI010000800.1:0-2023 GCA_966427955.1 uncultured Ktedonobacterales bacterium | reverse complement strand
TAGGATACAACAGGTTCTGGAGTATAATAGACGCCGCGCTTTTCGCGCATGGATGGGTCATACTCGGCTAGGAAGGTTTCATAAAAGTGTACAATTGGGTCCTCTCGCCGTGTATGCTTGCCGAAATCTTTGAGGATTGCATCGATATCTGCACGGTTGAGCAGTTCAGCAAGGTTGTCTACTGCCCAATTGATACGCTCGTCAAGCTCAATACCTGCAATGTGGTTAAACATTTTGCGTAGAAACGGGTTCGTTTTGGGAATGTCGTAGACTGCATCTCGTCGGGTAAATGTACCAGAAGTATGATTACACCTAGCTGCAAAGAGTCCATAACAAATAGTTTGCGCGTACATATCTGCGAATGCTTTGGGTGTAAGATCGGGCAATAGAACTTGTTTGAAACCGTCTAATTGGCCTTGAAGAGAGCCTGGGCTTTCCTCTGTATCATCAAATACCTGTTCAATAGTTATGCGAATAAGCTTAGCGATTCCAGCCATACGTGCAGCTAGTTCGCGGGGGCTGGTGACTGTTGGGGTTGTTGCTTGCACGAAGCTTTCCAGGATGCGTTTAACCTGTTCGGTCCCCTCTGGATCAGGAACAAGCTTTTTCTTTCCCTTGACTGTGGCTAGGCGTCCTACAAGCTCTAGTTTGCCTTTGAGAAACCAGCGGAACTCTAGATAATCAGTGAAGAGAAGGTTAGAGAGGCTTTCTCGGTAACGCTTAAGTTGTTCACCCTCTCTTGTTGTTGGCTTTGCTTTTTCGGAATCACTTTCAATCTGTGCTAATGGTAAGCCGATGTCTTTAGCTTCCACATATCCGAGCGGAATTTGTTCTTTTGTAACAATAAAGTCAGGTGCTCCACACTTAATACGTTTGGGTTCATTAGTAGCAAGAGTACCAGTGCAAACAGCTTCGATGAACGCTTTAAGCGCTGGTCGGTGGGTGTGCTCACTTGCTATTCCTTGTTGTAGTTCTCGCTCGATAGCTGTGAGATAAACGCGGAGTGGGTTCTCTGTAGTAACTTGCTTCATAAAATACTTCCTACTCTTTTCAACAGAATTGGGATAGATTGGGAATTTGCTCTTTGGTGCCCTTTGGGTTTTAGGGTCTGGATCAAGCATTGGATAATGAAGATTTATCTAGACACTTGCCCTCGCTTCTACTCACTATTAACTGCATATCTCTTGGACAAATAGCTACCCCATTGTAACGCCAATAGGCTGTATTTGAACAACGTTGACCTGGTTTTTTTTCAATCTCACACTGACAAGCGTCTATTTCTTGCACTCCCAGGGCATTATGATAGTACGAAGTGAACAATTGTCGAAGGGCCATACGAAGAAGTCTGATATGGTTAAATGCAAGAGAGGGAAGGCTCTGCAAATTTTCAACAGAGTACCATTGCACATGGGAAGCATCGTCCCCCGCTTCAATTTTGGCTTCTGGACTCAATGGCTCTCTGAGGACATAGAGCAAGCAAACATACTTTCCGCGTGGGTCTTCAAAATCCTCATAGGTTTGGACTTGTTGAAACAGATGCAGAGGGATGGTCAGACCTGTTTCTTCCTGTACTTCGCGCTGGGCTGCTGCTTCTAATGATGGATCATCTACAGTCAAATGACCGCCGGGAAGTGCCCACATGCCTTCATAGGGTGGTTTTTTGCGTTGGATGAGTACCACTTCCCATCCAGAGTCCAAGGGAGAAAGACGCGGGATAACAATATCTACCGTGACTAGGACACCTGTTGCTTGATCTGACATGAGAGTCATCTCCTTTTGCCTATATTAGACTATTATCCATGCGCATATATGTTTCATAGAGAAGGTTTTTAAGGTCTTGCACCCTTGGGTGGTTTCGGAAAGGGCCGCTCTCCAGCTTCCTCAAGAGTTTCCGTACTCTATTCATTTGATGTGATGAACGACATTGGTATGCCAAGATAAACCCTTTACTTGCCGCATCTAGTCCCGTTGTGATATCGCCAGCATCACAGAATGCTTGTCCTCTACGGATTGCTAAAAGGGC
>CBJMBI010000799.1:0-2031 GCA_966427955.1 uncultured Ktedonobacterales bacterium | reverse complement strand
AACAAATGGCTCTCTGTTTAGGATGGAGAGCCTCATTCTCTTGGTACTTGACGGCTATGAGACAATGAGAAAAAGCCAGATCTTCCAGATAGGACACCATGACACCATTTTTATTTACTATTGACGCTGAGTGTCCAGAAACATGGGCACGTGCAGGCACCGTCCAGACTCCTCACGGAACGATTCAGACACCCATTTTTATGCCTGTCGGCACACAAGCTACGGTCAAAAGTATTTCACCTGAAGAGTTGCATGGGGTAGGAGCACAAATTATTCTTGCTAATACCTATCACCTGATGCTTCGGCCAGGATCGCAACTTATCGCTTCTTTTGGCGGTCTACACTCTTTTATGCATTGGGATAGGCCTATCCTGACTGATAGTGGTGGCTTCCAAGTCTGGAGCCTGGGTCACTTGCGCAAACTGAATGAAGATGGCGTCACTTTCAAATCACATCTCGACGGTTCTCTCCATACACTGACTCCTGAACGTGTGATGCAGATTGAAGCTGAACTAGGTGCAGATATTATCTTGCCCCTTGATATTTGCGCACCGTATCCCTGCTCTGCTGAGGAGGCTAAGAAGGCGATGGAATGGACTCATCGCTGGGAGGAACGTGCTCTGATTGCTAAGGAGCAATATCGTCCAGAGCAAACTCTTTTCGGTATCGTACAAGGAGCTTTTGAGCCTGAATTGCGTAAGGAGAGTGCTCGTGTGATCGGGAGCATGCCATTTCCAGGTCTCTCAATTGGTGGGCTATCCGTTGGTGAGCCAAAGGAGAAGATGTGGGAGACGCTCAACCACGTCACCCCCGAATTACCACGCAACAAGCCTCGCCACTTGCTAGGAGTAGGTTCGCCAGAAGATTTGGTCATTGGTGTCGGGCTAGGTATGGACATGTTCGATTGCGTTCTGCCAACACGCGTTGCCCGCCATGGAGGGCTCTTCACCAGTACTGGGCGAGTCAGCATTAAAACCTCACGCTTTCGCAATGTCCGTGGACCAATTGAGGAAGGTTGCGATTGCTATACATGCCAGCACTATAGCGCAGCCTATGTCCACCATCTTGCCCGTGCCGAGGAGCAGCTCTACTATCGCTTGGGCACTATCCATAACATCCGCTTTATGTTGCGCCTTGCCAGTCAGTTACGCGAGTCAATCATTGCAGGCACTTATCCTGCTTTCCGCGATGAATTTCTTGCCCGCTATATTCCTGCCTCCGAAAAGATGCGCGAAGAACAGCGTGAAAAATGGAAGCAAGCAGCAAAAACGCGACAGGGATAATAAGGATCATTGGGGAACCAGCTATGCAAACCGTACCATACCGTTTTATTAATACAGGCATCTTGGACGCCGCACTGAACATGGCTATCGACGAGGCTATTCTCATCCACCATCTCAAAGGAGAGGTTACCCCAACATTACGGGTCTTCCGCTGGTCACAGCCATCGATTTCGCTGGGACGCTTCCAGAATGTCGAGCGGGAGATCCAAGAGGAGATCTGCCAACAGCGAGGCATTGCACTCGTGCGTCGTCCCACAGGTGGGCGTGCCGTCTATCACCGTGACGAGTTCACTTATAGCATTGTCATCAGCAAAAAATACGGTGTACCTTCGGGTGTTGTCGCCTCCTATGCCTATCTTGCCCAAGGATTGCTAGCTGCACTCCGTCTGCTTGGAATTGAAGCCGAAATTAGCGATGAGCGCGTCAACAAGCATCCTTCTGCGGCCTGCTTTGCATCCTCAACCCAGGCTGATCTCACCAGCGGAGGCTTCAAACTGGTAGGAAGCGCTCAGGTCTGGAAAGAGAACGCTTTACTGCAACAGGGCTCGTTGCCGCTTGATGATCGCGCCGCCGAGTTCTTTGACATGCTACGCTATCCCAACCCTGCTGCTCGTCAGGAGGCACTGAGTCTCTATCACAAAAAAATGACACCACTGCATACTCTTAACCCAACAGCATCATGGGACGACGTAGCCCAGGCTTTTCACAGCGGCTTCAGCACCTTCTTCCAGACAACCTTTGAGCCAAG
>CBJMBI010000798.1:0-2042 GCA_966427955.1 uncultured Ktedonobacterales bacterium | reverse complement strand
GCTCTCTCTTTAGTCTGGCTTAAGCTACTGAAACAGAGGATGATAGAACTGCATCCAGCGTATGTTTGTGGACGCGATAAGCCTGACGAAGGCCGCGATGTGGTAAACTAATCGCTTTCATGGTACCCGCCTTGACCCAGCGTCTCACTGTGGTCGGATCAACCCGTAGCTTCTCAGCTACCTCGTTAATCGTCAGCAGTTCATTCTGATTGTCACTCTCATGTGTCATAAATAATCCCTCTTTCTTGTGTATGCTGTATGAACCATTATGCCGCTATTTTACACAGTCTTGTCACATATGTCAATATCCATACATGTAGACATGTGACAGAGGTACACTGTTGCCACAAAAAAAAGACCAGACGCTCCAACCGGAACATCTGGTCTTGTTAAAGGTTTGGGTCCCGACCTTTAATATTAACTGGCTTATTAAAGGTTGTTTTAATTGGCTGGTTTGATTGGTTTGACTCGCTCTAACCACTTCTTTGCAGTGCCATAACTACACCCTAAACTCTTTGCAATTTGTGTAGGGGTAACGGATGGATTTTCATGGTATAAAGCTTCGACTTGAGAGGCATAATCAGAGGCGTATCTATCCCCATTTTCACCCTCAAATTTTTCACCCTGAAATGGCTCTGTAGGCTCGTCTGTAGGGTATAATTTCAGAGGTTCAATCCCTCTATTCACCCCTTCTGTACCCCCCTGAAAACGCGTTTCAATCTCATCTAGAGAGTGCAATTGTATGGGTTTAATCGGGTCCGTTTGAGGGTCTTTTTTACCCCTGATTTCAGCTAGCAATCTCTGTTCTTGGTCCTCTTTGAACCGTGCAATTTGCAATTGTCGAGCACGTATACTCTCGACTTGCTGTGCAAAGTTTTGGGTTCCTGTGCTCTCTTCAATCGAGCTATAAACGAGCGACTGGGCATAGGCACCTAGGACAGCTTGGTCAAGTACCTGCTCCACATGAGTAGACGCCGCGTTAATCATTTTGCGATTGAAAGCATCATATGTATTCGCTTTAGCTGCCAGCTCTAAGAGTGAGTCATGGGAAAGAGAATGCTTAATTATCTCAGTATCCCGTCTCTTGTGAAGTTCTCCAGAAATGACAGTGCTCGATACCAGAGCCGACAAAAACACTGAAAGAACATCACCTAGTAAGTCCGGTTTCAATTGCTGGAAGAGTAGATGCATGACGAACGTCTCACAAATGATAGATGCCAGGGCTCCCACCCCGATGAGCAGATAGATCGTCCATCGTCCCTTCTTGGTTTCAGCAATATCATTATCCAGCTCGGCCTGGACTTTTTGAGTGACCGTTTTCCCCTCACTTCGCTCTCTATAGTCTGCTTTCAGATCGTTCTCTGCATTAAGAGATGCTCTCAGCTTAGCTGCGTTGGTCAGCGTGAGCTTGACGATCAAGAGCGCTACGAGAAATCCTACAAGAGCAAACAGTCCGTATATGACCCAATTGCTAGAGGTCTCGCTGGCCTTAATCACAAATCCTGCTACAATTAAACTCAGCTCTAGTAGGATAGCAATCATGCTACCTGCGCTAACGAAGAGTCCGGTTAGCCTCTGCTGTGTTTGGTAGACAGAGGCTATCGTTGTATTTAAGCTAAATGGTTTGAGTTTCATGTTATTTTTCTCCTTTTCTAGTCTTCTTTCTGTGGTACTTCAAGGGGAAGAAGTACCACTTATAAATGAGGCAGATGATAGTTAAACCACCTATTGCCTCAAGTGTTGAGCCGATGATCTGAAGCCCGTTCATTTCCTTCTCTTCCTCCTTACAGTCTTTCGTTTCAATCCGAGCTTCTTTTCACGTTCAGCTAGTGCTATCTTGCGTTCCCTCAGCTCAAGATTGGCTCGTTGTCGGTATCCGGTCCGAGCACGCTTGATTGTTTTGTGAACCTTCTTCACAGTCTTGACAGTGCCCTTGACTGCCTTTACCGTGCCTTTAGCTGCTCCCCACAAGACCTGTCCCGTCTTTCTGGCAAACCTGCCTAGTGGGTCCCGTGGCTGTTGCTTAGGGCTTGGCTTTACGG
>CBJMBI010000797.1:0-2044 GCA_966427955.1 uncultured Ktedonobacterales bacterium | reverse complement strand
TGAGCACTATTTCTGTGTGAGTAGGTCATGGGTTATAACTCCTCTTGAGGAGGGTTTTAATCTCTCCTCGAAGTTCCACTGGAAAATCGTGGGTAATGACTCCCAAAAGACATTGCAAAAGAGAAATGGTACACGTATTCACCGAGAGAACAGAAGCCACACGTTTATTCTACCGACTCCAGAGAAGGTATGGTTCGAGGAGCATGATTCATAAACAGGAGACCTACTAAAATTATACATTAGTTTTACCAAAATGCAATATGTATCGCAGTGCGGAGAAACTTGGTCCATTTTGACAAATATTGTATTTCTCTAAAAAATAGTGTATATTTAAATAGTGTACTAGATTTCCTCCGAGAATAGCCAGAAGAGATGTGGTAATGTATGAAATGTCTAGTTTTTCATTTCCTTCTCTGACATGCAGTGTCATGGAGCTTGAAATGGATGAAGTAGTATGAAGAGAGAGATATCAATATGAGCAATAATTGGATGACAATGGCAGAGGCAGTAACGCTTATTAGCAAGAACAGCCATCACCAGGTAAGTCCTCATCATGTCCAAACGCTTATCAACAGGCGTAAGATTGGGGTACGATCCTTTCATGGAGGCGTGATATTACTTAAGTGTAGCGATGTCAAATCAACTCGTGTCGCGATAAATACAGGCAGTAGCCACCGCTGAGACGAAGCTGCTCTATTAGCAGGGAAGCTCCAAAGAGAGGATAACATGAAAGCGTTCCAACCTGCATCGATTTTGATTCTGCATACTGGGAAGACAGGATGAAAGCGCCTCATAAACCAATCAGGCCACCCACTTGCCTGACACATAGACAAGCGCTTCTTCCGCCATTTCTGGTTGTGGGAATCGGCGCTTCATCTGGTGGGCTTGAGCCATGTATCCAGTTGCTCCAATCGTTGCCTAATAATACAGGTATGGCTTGTGTTATAATTCAGCACCTTCATCCAAAACATGAGAGTCTTTTACCTGTATTACTGGCACGCGCGACCAAATTGCCAGTGCAGCAGGTCCAGGAGCCCGTACCTATTGCCCCCAACCAAATCTACGTCATCGCTCCGCGTACAGAACTGGTGCTCGAACAAGGGGAACTCCTTCCCCTTCAGCGTCCCAAGAGGAAAGGGGGAACAATGCCGATTGATGCATTTTTGTGTTCCCTAGCTGCCCAGTTTCAGCATGCAGCGATCGGTATAGTCCTGTCGGGCACTGGCTCCGATGGGACCGTTGGCTGCACAGCGATCAAGGCAGCTGGAGGCATCACCTTCGCCCAGGATGAAACAGCTGCCCACCAGGAGATGCCACAACACGCACGGGCAGCAGGCTGTATCGATGCGTCCCTCCCACCAGTTGAGATTGCACATGCGCTCATCGATCTCTGTGCTCAGCAGGCTGTCCTCTCTTCGCCATCCAATACGGCATCAGACCAGTCCTCCTCTGAGGAACAAGAAGCCCTTCCCATCATTTTGCAGACTTTGCAGCATGCCACGGGTATCGATTTCACCATCTATAAGCCAGCAACCATTACCCGCCGCATCAGGCACTGGATGACCCTCCGGCGCTACAAGAGTTGGCACGAGTGCATGACAGCGGTGACCACCTCTGCAACTGAAGCCGAGGCATTGTCCCAGGATCTGCTCATCACCGTGACCGCATTTTTCCGCGAGCCAACTGCCTTCCAGGTCCTTACGACACACATCTTTCCTCACATACTAGAGCGGGCCCCCCCAAATGAGCCAGTTAGAGTCTGGGCCGCAGGCTGTGCAACAGGTGAGGAAGTCTACTCGCTCGCTATCTGCTGGTTTGAGTTTCTGACCGAGTGTCATAGAAGTCAACCCATCCAGATTTTCGGCACGGACCTCAACAAACAGGCTATTGAGCAAGCTCGCACTGCGCGTTACCCTCCCAGCGCACTCAATAGCGTCTCTCCGGAGAGGATACACCACTTCTTCGTCCAGGAAGGGGCATTCTATCAAGTCAGTCCTGCCATCCGAGAATGCTGCGTCTTCGCGCAGCAGAATGTGTGCCAGCA
>CBJMBI010000796.1:0-2046 GCA_966427955.1 uncultured Ktedonobacterales bacterium | reverse complement strand
CGTGCGCGTGTGCATGGAACGACGGTGACAGTACGTGATCTTTTCTACAATGTTCCGGCACGTTTGCAGTACACCCGCGCTATGCGAACTGAAAATGGGCATGTGGTACAACTGTTACAGCGCTACGCCATTGGCTATCCAGGGGTACGTTTCAACCTAGTTGTTGATGAGCGAGAACTGTTACAAACAAGTGGTAGTGGTGATCTTGCAACAGTATTGACTGAATTATATCACCTCTCGCTCAGTGAATTGCTCCGAGAGATTAAGGTCTGTGATGAGGAGCACTACCGTATCTATGGCTTGATCGGCAATCGCGTCTTGGCTCAGAGTAGTCGTCAGTATGTAACGCTATTTGTAAACGGGCGTTGGGTACAATCACGCCCATTCCAGGAAGCTCTGGAGCAGGGCTATCGCGGTTTGTTATCAAAGGGGAAACATCCATTGCTTGTGCTCTTCTTGGAGGTTCCTCCGTATGAGGTAGATGTGAATGTACATCCAGGCAAGCTAGAAGTTCATCTATTGCAAGAGCGGGCCATTGCTACAACACTGACACAAGCTATTAAGACAGTGCTGGAGCAAAGTCCAGCTTTACCAGAAGCCGTTCAGTTTCCTGGTCCCATTCTGGCGAGTCAGCATCGTCTGCCAGGACCACGACGTCGAGGTTTGCACATCTCCGAGTCGGCGGAAGGCTATCGTGCAGAAGCATCAGAGCCTGGCACGGCAGAAGTGATTGCCAGCTTGAGGCCACTAGCTCAATTGCAGCAGGCGGTGATTCTTGCTGAGGCCCCAGATGGTAGTCTCTATCTTATTGATCAGCATCGAGCGCATGAACGCGTGATTTACGAGCACCTGCGTCGCACTTCTACTGGAGTAAAGGATAGTGAAGTTGTAGATGCTCATTTACTACTAGAGCCTGTGATTGTTGAGATGAAGCGCTATCAGGCTGAAGTATTAGAGCAACGCTTGCCCATATTGCGAGGATTGGGTATAGAGTGTGAACGTTTTGGTGGGCGTAGCTTCTTGGTCCGGTCGGTACCAGCTGGCGAGGGATCAGAGCAATTGGTTGGCCACTTGCAGGAACTGGTCGAAATGGCTGCGGAAGATAGTCCAGATTGGGAGGATGGAGTCTTGATTGGTCTGGCCTGTCGTTCAGCATTGCGGCGTGGACGTGTGCTAGGTGAGGGTGAGCAAAAGACCTTGCTCAAAGCACTAGCAAATGTTACAGCACCTGCGGTCTGTCCCCATGGCAGTCCAATTTTGTTGCATTATAGCCGTACATTTTTGATTGATAAGTTTGATTGGTAACAAGCAAGTAAAGTCGAGCACGTATGAGTTTTGCATAAATCAGGAATGGAGCTATGAGGCGTGTGCAATTGCCTGAGCAATTTGTTGAGCCACTTGGTCGCTCTGCCAGTAACTCCCATGAGCTTTCCCACCATGCAAGAGGGCAAAAATCGTCTGGCCCCAAGGTATGGTGAGTAGATCAGTCAGGCTTGTTAGGCGAGTGAGGATATCATATACCTTGATATATTGACTCTTTCCGTCAACTAGTTGGGGTAGGAGTTTTTCCAAGGGATAAGCAATTGGGTCACCTGGATGCACAAAATTATACCAGGGCAACTTTTTTCCTAGCTCCTGGTGAAGACTATCCAGGAGCTTCTCCAGGCGTGGGGTAATGTCATGGGTGCAGGAGGTAGTATTGCTATGTGAGTCATGGGTAGGCTTATCAATCTCAAGAAGACTAAAGAATCCAATCGGTGACCCCATTGTGGAAATGCTACCTAGACGAATCCCTTGTGTTGGATTGGGTGAGACGCCAAAAAACAAATTACGAATAGTAGTAACACTGCCATGGCCGGGTGCATCGTTTGGGTCCCAGCGGGCACTGAATAGTATATCAAAGAGAATGACTGTTCCCATACTATGAGTAACAATATGCAGGCGGTCTTTTTCAGGATCAAACCCATCCAATCCTGTGAGGATTTGTTGTTCCAGTGCATCAGCAACTTGGGAGCCACAGCAACGACTGATATAGAGAGCGCCATC
>CBJMBI010000795.1:0-2052 GCA_966427955.1 uncultured Ktedonobacterales bacterium | reverse complement strand
TGATCTCAGCGGATTTACTAAAGCAGGAGCTATCGTTGCCGGATTAGCAATGACAGTAGCTGGTTACTCCGTTGGTTGCTTTCGCGTACGAATATCAAAGCTCAAAAGGAGTGCAGTTGGACAAGAAGCTTCTTGTTCATCATCTGCAGAATTGCAATCTCTCACGGCTCGAACCGGGGGGTCTTAAAATGGTTGCCGCTTGCTAGTTTTCATCTCAAAGGGCAGAAGTATTTGATGCAAAGGAAACAACTCGAAATTTAGGAGAAGATATGACATGGCTTCACAATCTACTGTCTCTGAACATTCTACCATTGCTGCTCCACCAACGCCAGATATTGAGCCTAAACGCATTTTAGAAATCGAGTTGAGCCGGCCATTGCCCACATTATCAGCAGTGAATGAGAAGACAGGTCAATGCTATCATCAAATCTTATGCCTTGTTCGACTCCACTCGCACCCGTTGGGACTGGTCGAGCTATATACAGAGAATAGTGTATTAGAGGCAAAAGACTATATTCAGGATATCTGGCGGTCTCTTTCTGCACAAATTAATGAGCACTTGCAAGAGGATGGTTTGCCTACTATCACCGAACTGACCGCTGAGGGTTTGCCCTCTTCATCCGATCCTCGTTGTCTAGAGGAGCGTGACAAGTTTTTAGCAGACGCACCTTTTGTGAGTGTGATAGTTCCAACTCATGATCGAGTAGATCGGCTTGCTCTCTGTTTACGCTCACTTTTGGCTCTTCACTATCCACATTATGAGATCATTGTTGTGGATAATGCACCGAATACAAATGCTACGGCTGATCTCATAAAACAAATGAGTGTAAATGAGCCAAGAGTTCGTTATGTACGAGAGGATCGTCCAGGGCCTTCTTGGGCGCGTAATTGTGGAATAGAGGTTGCTAAGGCGAAAATCCTGGCTTTTGTAGATGACGATGTTATAGTCGATTCCTATTGGCTAGCTGAAGTCGTGAGGGCCTTTAGGATTTCTGACAAAGTAGCCTGCGTTACAAGTCTTGTGCTGCCGCTTGAACTTGAAACGTTTGCACAAATTTGTTTCGAGGAGTATGGCGGATATTGTAAGGGATTTACCCAGCGGGTCTTTGATCTGGCTGAGTGCCGTCCTAAAGAACGCCTTTATCCTTATACTGCTGGAAAGTTTGGTTCTGGGGCCAGTATGGCATTTACTGCGGAGTTTTTGCAGCGTGTGGGTGGTTTTGATCCTGCTCTTGGGGGGACTGGTCCGGCACGATCTGGTGAGGATATAGCTCTTTTCTTCCAGGTCATTGTGCAAGGTCATCAGTTAGTCTATGCGCCTAGCTCACTGGTCTATCACCTTCATCGTCGAGAATATGAGGCTCTGCGAAAGCAAATCTACAGCTTTGGAATTGGGTTGACTGCCTATTTGACTAAGAGTCTGCTCGAAAATCCTCATCTTCTATTAGATTTTTTGATGAAGGTGCCTTCTGGTCTGTTCTTTGCACTGAGTGCTCAATCACCAAAGAACAGCAAGAAACGTCATCATTATCCAAAGGAATTAACAAAGCTTGAATTGAAAGGTATGATTTATGGACCTTTAGCTTATCTGCGTAGTCGGCGAGCAATGCATAAACTACGAGAAAAATTTGTACTTCATCAAGCTCAAACTCGTTGCTTAAGTGGAAATGGTTAGGGTTCATATCCATTTTTACCTATTCTTGCTACAGCTTTCCCCTTTGTTCGTCTGAATGCATGGTGTTACAGTAAGAAGATTTGTAGAAGTCGATGCACGTGCAGTTAGTTATATTAGGGAAATTATATTTTCAATTTGTTTTAAATGATAAGGAGGAATAATTGCTATGGAGCGAATGAAGCTTCCTGCAATAAGTGGTGGAGAAGCTCCTAGTCAAACATCCTCTTTATTAGGGAACGAGCAACAGGGAGTTAATGCTTCCAGAGAAATGAACCTGTCTGCAACACGTAGTGAAAATCCTAGTCAAACGTCCTCTGTATTGGGTGGCAAGCAGCAGATAATTAAGCCTCCTTTTGGAAGGAACCTGCCAGCAACAA
>CBJMBI010000794.1:0-2053 GCA_966427955.1 uncultured Ktedonobacterales bacterium | reverse complement strand
TACTCGTTTCGATTAGATGTCTCCGTCGTAAAGAGCGCAGTGCCTCCTGGAAGTCTCCTTTCGAAACGGGATGAACGATATTCTCTTGCAAATTGTCCAACCCTATGGCTTCACGCTCAATGGCTAACCAATAGACGATTTCCTCTTCTAACGGTGATAACCTCTTCATCTGCTGGTCTAATACATCGTGCACATCACTAAAGAAGACCTCACCATTTTTGAGAAAGGCTGGAATATCGCCGCCAAAGATCTCGCGAATGGCCTGTGCCACCAGCTTCAAGGCCAACGGATTCCCCCCATAGTGAGTAATGAGTTCCTCCCAGTTTTGTGTCGTACCCTCTAAACCTTTGTTGTTGAGGATTTCCCGTCCTGCGAGAGGCTGCAAGCCGAGCAAATGGTAGGACCGAATAGTAGTGGTTTCCCCTTCCAGCAGCGCCACTTCTTTAGGCTTTTCTCGACTTGTGATCAGAAGACAACTCTGGTGTCTGTTTTCTCCTATGCGCTGCAGCAACTTGCCATAGCCTTCGTATCCCTCCCGATAGCGGCCTGTCTGACTTCCTCCTTGCAAAATCGACTCGACATTGTCTAATACGAGCAGGCAGCGACGTGCTCTCAAGAAATCGATCAGAAGGGAGATTTGACTGTCTGCCTCTTCTGGGAGAACTGTTTGCTGTTGACCAGAGACAAATTGGATGCACTCCTGCAGAATGCGTTTGAGCGGTGGTGCGTTAATTAATGAGCGCCAAAACACGTAATCGTAGTGCTCATGGACTTGGTCGACTAATGTAGCAGCCAAGCTCGTCTTGCCAATACCTCCCATCCCCAGGATAGCTACGAGACGACAGCGGTCATCCACTAGCCACCCTTTCACTTGGGCTAGTTCCTCCTCGCGTCCGTATAACTGTTCAGTATGAGGAGCCTCTCCCCAATCAATAGGATGGCTTCTTGGCACAAACAGATTTTCTTCGCTTTTGACGGACTGCTGCAATGGATGAGGTGATGAATCGGGAGGGAGAGGGCATTCGATCTGGTTGAGAGAGAGCATCTGAGGGATAACATGCAGATCTGGTTCAGATCGGTCTGTCGGCTTAGGGTGGTGCCATTGGAGGAATGAAACCAGAAGGCTTAAGACGCTTATCGCGAAGCCAATAACGATAGAGATTATTGTCAAAGTATTGATACCCTGAGTCATTCCCTGGCTCCACAAGATTAAAAGCGTCACAATGATAAAGGCAAGAATAGCCATCAACCCAAGGCTGACAATGATTCCTCGAGTCCATGGAAACCGCTTGCGCTTCGGCGCTCTCTTGACTAGTGACTTCTGCAGTTGGGGGACCATCTCACTCGCTTTTCTCTCGGAAGGTAGACACACGCCTTTTCTAAAAGTATATCATGAGATGGTTGATACGTGTAGATGTGAGCATGCAGTAATGTGGGAAGTCGTGTATGGGGTCTTCCATTGTCACTTTCCCTAGCTTGAGCACAAGATATTGTACTTGGCCGTTGTCTCCCATCTCCAAGAGGAAACTTTCAGAAAACGAAGGTGGCAAGAGAAGAAACCGAATCTCTTGTGAGGATCCTCATACGGCCACTCGTACCGTGAAAGGAACTGGGAGCCGGGGGATTCAATCTGGCAGTTGCCACCTGCAAGCAATAGTACCATCCTTGCATATTAGACACCAACAACATCTGTGGCCTCAGAGGGAACACATGTTGTTGGTATTCCCACTTTCTCATGCTACCATAGAGACATCTCATGAAAAGTCCTGAAGTGGGAGAGGCACTGACATACCTTCTTTTCTTACACTGTTGTCTGTACAGGCTAGGAACCAGGAGAAGGGCAAATAGAGGTTCTTCTCCACTTAACTACTGTTGATATGGGCCCAGAATGTAATGTTCCTTGTTCATTGCAGCCTTGCTCATCATCCCTCTCAAGACGGTTCGCTAGTTGACTTGTCTATCTAACGACCTGTTGATTTTAAGACTCGTTGTCTCTCCTATGAAATGAAGCAGCTCAGATCCAACTGCTGTCCAAAGGACAGATGAGACATGA
>CBJMBI010000793.1:0-2055 GCA_966427955.1 uncultured Ktedonobacterales bacterium | reverse complement strand
CTTTTGTTGCGTGAGCAAATGCCATCAAGCCTCCAGCAGCTTCGGCGCAGATATTACGACCGTATCCACGAATATTGTTGGAGATTGCGACTTGCCCTATACTTGCTGCATAGAACCAAGCAATGGATTGGTAGGCGCTTACAAAACTAGGCCCTTTTTCCCAACAAAGATGCAGTTGTTGTTGCCCATATGCATTGCCACCTGTTCCTGCTGCGAAGACAGCTCCAATTTTTGTCGGATCTTCCTGATCAATGTGTAGTTGGGCATCAGCGATAGCTTGTTTGGCGCTCACAAGATCAAAGTGTGTCCAGCGGTCAGTTTGCGCTATGATGCGAGGATTTAAAAATTCCCGAGGATCGAAGTTCGCAACTACGCCTGCTACCCTGCTTGCGAAGCTAGTAGTATCGAAGCGAGTAATGGGGGTAATGAACGATTGTCCACTCACCATATTTTTCCAGAAATCGTCCAGCCCTATACCGGTGGGTGTGACAACTCCTATTCCTGTTATAACAGCTTGTCTAGACATGGACCTCCCTTGCCTTCACCTTGGAGAGCAGAAGTGCTGATTGAAATCCTCCAAAGCCACTTGCTGTAGAGACTAGGATATCCACATCTTGTTGCCTTGCTGTATTGGGGACATAATCGAGGTCACATTCTGGATCTGGAGTTTGGTAGTTAATAGTTGGAGGAATAACCCCACGCTCAATAACCAGAGCGCAGGCTGCAATCTCAAGCGCTCCAATAGCTCCTAATGAATGCCCAACCATGGACTTAATAGAGCTGATCGGGATAGAGTAAGCTTGATGTCCCCATATGGCTTTGAATGTATTTGTCTCATGCAGATCATTCTGTGGTGTTGATGAACCATGAGCATTAATATACTGTACTAAGTCAGGCTGAATTCCTGCTGTATCAAGTGCAGACTTAATAGCCTGGGCCATATCTAGCCCATCACGCTGAAGTCCCGTCATGTGGTAAGCATTTAATGCGCTGCCATAGCCGATGATTTCGGCATAGATATGGGCATCACGCTGTATCGCATGATCCAGTTCTTCTAGTATGAGAAAAGCGCTTCCTTCTCCCAAAACAAAGCCGTTTCTTGTTCCATCGAATGGGCGTGAGGCTGTTTTTGGTTCTTCGTTCCGTGGAGAGGTTGCTTTGATAGCATCAAAGGATGCCATATTGATAGGACATATGCCAGCTTCTGATGCTCCTGAAATCACAAGAGTAGCATCTCCGTCACGGATCCACTCAAAGGCTTGCGCAATGGCATCCACACCAGCAGTACAACCCGTTGAAACAGTAACGACTGGTCCTCTTGCATGAAACTTGTCTGCAAGTTTGGCACTCAGACTCGATGGTGTCACTGCATGGTAGAGATACGGAGTTGCCAATGAAGGATCAACGTTAAATTGTGTTGCCTGTTTGCTCACAGCAAGATACTCTTGTTCAAGACGGATAGTGGAGCCAATGGCTGTCCCTGCAGTAACACCAAGGTATGACAAGTCGAGGTGGGAGAAGTCTAATCGGCTATCAATCCAAGCTTCTGTAGCTGCAAGCAAAGCAAATTGAATATGCCTATCCCATTGATTGACTTCCTCTTGTGTTAACCCACAAGAGAGAGGGTCCCAGTCAGCGACTGCTGCAACCATCTGTGACCGGAATTGTTCGAGACGATCGATCTTTGCCAGATCACATGCAGATGAGCCCGTTTCGAGTGTCTTCCAGAAAGCTTCTCGACCAATACCACCTGGAGCAACGACGCCGACTCCTGTGATAACAACCCGTTTCATGAGTAAATACCCCTTTCCTCATTTTATATGTTTGTGCTGAGACCTCTAGGGAATATCCTCTAGGGATAGTAAAGAGTACCTTCATTACTTGATGATTACTTTCTAAATAAGAGAGCGGTGATTTAGTCAACCTCTATGAGAGTTTGTGCACTGCACGTCTCTGAAGCAAGGATGTGACAATTGTCCCTGTTTCCCCCTGGAAAAAGAAGCAGACCCTCTATATACTCTACATTATTCTGGCGTTTGCCAAGGTTAGAGTGAA
>CBJMBI010000792.1:0-2060 GCA_966427955.1 uncultured Ktedonobacterales bacterium | reverse complement strand
TTCCACGTTCCTATTAACCAGGAGAACAGATGTACATTCTAGATACATCGGCTGTTCGCGCCATTCCGAGAAAAACTCTAAAAAAAGTGGCACAGAAGGTCGACCTTGCCATATCAACGCTATCAGTCCTTGAGCTTGCCAGCCACCTGAATGATTCTGATAACAACGAAAAATACTTGCGGGCACGTGGCAATTTTTTGAAGTGCCAAGAATTGAGAATTCTAGATGATCCTTTTTGGCTGCTCTCCCAACAGAATCAAGCGCCTGTGAACGCAACTCGCCAAGAGGATCGCATTGTGCTGGAGCAGTTGATCAAGAAGGTGGAGGATTCGCCAACACTGGAGGACTTTGCAAAGCAAACTCTGACATATCCCGATGGAGCCATCGCCTCTTGTAGGGATGGAGGGAAAAAGATTGCAGGGATTTTGCATGAAGAAGAAGAGCACCATGTAAAAAGTGTTCAAGATTTGGCTAATTTAATGAAGTTAGATCCCTCGTTAAACGGCAGCCACAACTTGACTGCTGACGCACTCTTTGGAATCCTTTTGCATTCCAGCAAGTCATCTACCGACTCAGATCCAAATCTCCTGGCAAAGACATTCTTCGCAACGGCCCCGTACATCGGCTATATCCTTCACCGCATTTATCTTTATGCGAACAAGCTTTCGGCTGGAGAATCCACATTAAATATTGATCGCAATGACTGCGAAGATGCCTACATATCACTGACCCTGGATCTAAACTCAGAAGACACTCTTGTAACAAGCGATAAGGGTACAGAGGAAGCCTTGAAGGGGACGATTGCGCTGCTAAATGATAAATTTCCCGCCCCCTTTAGCTCAAATTATGTAATGTCAACAGAAGAATTTATTTCCCTCGTCAGCGCCGCCACTTGACAAAATGAAATTCCAATAGATAATTAGTGATGGTTTAAACCTCATATGTTAAATCGTGAGTCTACCCTGACTCACTATATTGGTTACGAAAGACTCCTCCCCAGGGGTCTTTTTTCTTTGGGGCTAGGCATTACAGTCAGCATCCTTCCCATGTTGCAGCAGAAAAACGAACCATTATTGCTTTTATGTTGGGGAAGACGCTATCCGAGTTCCATTGCATAGGCACATTTTGATGGAAATTACCACACCCCGCAAAGCCAGAATGCGAATCTATCGATCCAAGAGCAACATCATCAATGGTGAGAAGGCTAATGGAAAGCTCCCCTCCTTTGACCGTTCGCCAACCATGACAGATCCAGTCAAATTCCAATACGATTTTTGTTGAATGGTGATCTGGATATGCTATTGCCTTGACATTTTTAAATTCCCCCAAAACGGTTCCGTTTACTGCCTTCAGCAACCATTGATCACCTTTAAATACTCTCAGGCTAGAATCGCTTTGCTCTGGAACGAAATTCAACTTAAATTGTTCTGCTTGCTCCAAGGGTTCCATGCTCTCCTCCTTCTTGTCTCGTAGGCGGTTGATAGTGCCATTGACAAAACCCACAATAACAATTACATGTTACAAGCAAATAGGAGAAACCATGAGCATCCCTGATCTCTGTTCAATTTTACTTGGAGGAATTGTCGGTTATGTGATTACGAAAATCACTTTTGCAGTATGCGACCACCTTATCAAAGAGCAAGGACGAAAGAGGCTCTAAAACAATCTACTTCCTCATCAACACCCAGCTTGCAACAAGGTTGCCGCCTATTCCAGCATAAAGCAAGAATATATTCTTTAGATAGTCTCGCGCCTCTTGATTGATGGATGCGTTCCCGTAAAAAGCAACCGTTGAGAAAAACAGCCCGAGAGTCACCATTACCATGCCCAATCCAAAGACATGTAGTGGATTCTTGGTTTTATAAAGCCTGATTCCGCCAAGAATAAAGACGACAAGGCATACGCTCAAGCACAGTAACTCCAAACGCAAGACAGCCTCCTCCGGTTCTCATGGTCAGATTCTCGCTATGACCTTACCAGGTGCAGCACTGCACGCTTCACACCATTCCATAAATTCGAGCACGTCCATGTACTGCTCGCCCCTCCCTAGCTTCGAGACA
>CBJMBI010000791.1:0-2061 GCA_966427955.1 uncultured Ktedonobacterales bacterium | reverse complement strand
GTTCTCAGAGACTCATATCCCGTCCATTTGACAGGCTTAGGCATTGGTCTTCTTTGATGGTTTGTACTCTTTAGTCCATTATTTTTCATATATTACCCCTTAATGATAGAATGTCGACAAGTCCTCAAATCCATTTTTTGCAGACACACAGGAGGTCATAGTGAGAAGCAGAAGTGGATCTCTGCCTTCGGCTTGGCAACACCCTTCCTCATGAGATCCTCCTCTTGCGTTCCAAACATCCTCGATGGTGAGACACTACCGCGTGATCAAAGACTTTCCTGTTTTTTTAGCAGGCCAATAAGGATCATGACCAAGCTAGGTACAAAAAGCAGCGCTTCAATATAAAGATAAAGATAAACAACTCTGGGAGGAATGTGTGGCAGGTTATTTGCAAAAGGAACCTGATTAAAGGGAGTGAATATTGGATAGACACAAAAAGGTATGATACCGATACTCATGAAAACGACTCCCAATTTAACTAGGGCTCTGGCATGTTTTCTCTTCTTCTCAAGGTTCTCATTTTTGACCCTCTTCAAAAAACTGCAAAGAGAGAGGAGCAGACCAAGAAGGACTATGACCAAACCAGGTACAAAAAGCAGCGCTTCAATATAAAGTTGAATAATTATGGGAATGTTTAAAAGTATATTTGAAGCAGAAAAGTTATCAGTGGGAAAGGATATTGGATAGATGCAAAAAAGAGGTATGATACTGATACTCATGAAAACGACTCCCAATTCAACTAGGGCTCTGGCATGTTTTCTCTTCTTCTCAAGGTTCTCATTGGCACTCATGTCTCACCTCGTCTGCGGTTGAGCAAAAACAGTTCACTCTCGACGCCACGAGTGCAATACCTGCTTCTGCTTCTCCCATGGGAAGAGAGGATCCTCCTCATTTCAGCAAGCCGGGCTCTCTCTTCCTGTTCGTGCTCTTCCGCTTGGCAGCGGATTACGCCACTCTTTTTCAATAAAAATGATTTATTTAAGCATTATTGCTGCTAATCACGTTATACAGCTCCAATAGACTATGAATATATTTCCTATACGTCCAGTTATCTCCTCCACCCTTGTAGTCTGTACCACATGGAGAAGTATCTGGGTCGCTTGTATCACAGCGATATTGATAAGCGTCTCGATTTACACTTACATCACCTAATGCTCCACCATGGTCATAGCACGGAGATGAATAAATTACAGCGTGGTTGGCATGCATATCTATAAGATTTGCATATCCGTTAGGATTTAGTGGTCCTCCCGCGATGTTATCACATTCGCTACCAATGACTGTCCAATCAGTAAATCCTGCTGATGTTTGTGGATTTTGCCCAAAACTTCTCAGTTCTAACATTAAATCACTTGTTCCGCTCAGCTCTGCCAATTGTGTACAGCCACTACATCCAAAACCAGCTCCAACATTTGCCCCTCCATGAGGAGTATTAAACGTAACAGCATCAGTCACATGGCCAATTGTCGTTGGAAAAGGAGATTGGCCTGCATTATTTTGCATCTGATACATTGTTTCGCGAATGATTATTCCTCCCATACTGTGACCGACGAGGACAACATCTCTGTTAGACTTACCAAAGTTCTGATATAAGTACTGAGCGAACAAACAACTCAGATGGTATAAGCTTTCATCATTTGTCCCTTCATTTCCTGCTTTTCCTGCAGAATAATCAAGACAGGGATTTCTATACAAAGAGTGGTGGAGATCTGAGCTCAAGCGCCCCTCATCATTCCCGTTGTGGCAATTTGTATCACCATTATAGTATTTGATCGTACGGAAATCTCCTCGCCAACGCGACTGTAGAAATTTTATTGCTTTGCCCCAGGAGTCATCATAGCAATTCCAGCCGTCACCACTCCCCTTCGGTTTTGCGCCGCTTACTCCATGAACGAAGACAATGCTGGTGGTATCCGTTGCTAGTTCTCGTCGGGGAATACTGCTCCACTTCTCTGCAAGCAGCTTCCTCATGTGCTCCAGTCCCTCTCGATTGGCTTTGACCCCTTCCTTCCGAGTTTGCAAACTCGCTATCTTCTCCTCTTCTGGCTTGAGATGCTCCTT
>CBJMBI010000790.1:0-2064 GCA_966427955.1 uncultured Ktedonobacterales bacterium | reverse complement strand
ACAATTTGGCGGCTTCTTAGCCAAAGCCGACCGCATGATCGCGATTGGACTCTACTCACTACCGGTCCTTTTTCTGGGCCCTGCTGCCTGGAACTGGCTCCTGTTGGCTTTTATTCCTGCCACACTGCTCACAATCGTGCAACGCTATCGTTGGATTTACCTTGAGTTTCAACAGTGATAAGAAAGGAGCACAGCTTCATGATCACATCTGGGAGTCAGACCCTGGCATGGCTTACCAACCCCCTAACCAATTACCTGCTTGGGCCTTTCACTACTCTTCTGCTTGCTCTGTTTGTATGGGCAGCACTGGTCTTGCTTGTGTTCCAGAGTCTGCGGGGGTCTTGCTTCAATGGAAATGGCTCCCTAACATACACAAGATTCACACCACAGCGCGTCCTCTGGCAACGCTATTGTACCTGGGCTATTATCGCTGTTCTTTTCTCAGGACTTGCCTTGAGTGGACCATTAGCTATCGCTGTGCTCTGTGCTTTCCTCTGTTGGCAGGGAGGACGTGAATATGCCCAGCTCACTGACATGCCAGCATGGTCCTGTACCACACTGGTGCTTGGAGGTTGGATCACCTTCGCCGCTGTGCTGCTCTATGGAACAGATACACTTATGTTCGCCCCTATAATCTCATTTTTCTTTTATTCAATAGTAATCTTATTACCAATGAAGCAGAATGATACAGAGTTAGCAAAACGTTTCGCTGTGAGCACCAGCGGACTCTGGGGCTATCTCTACCTTGGCTGGTTACCAGCACATCTCCTTGCACTCAGCATGGGCAAAATGCCTGGTTTGGTGCTGGTCACAGGTCTTGGGGTAGCCCTCAGCGATGTTGGAGCATTTTGTATAGGAAAGGCCCTCGCTGGCCCCAAACTTGCGCCACACTTGAGTCCAGGCAAGACCTGGAGTGGCACGCTGGGAAACATCCTGGGAGCTATTGTGGCCGTGGAATTAGCTGCATTTGCTCTCCCAAACGTGCATTTCTGGCAACGGGGCCTGCTCGCCCTGGTCATCGGTCTGGGGAGTATCTGGGGTGACCTGCTAGAGTCATTGCTGAAACGACAACACGGAGTGAAAGATGCAGGCAAGCTGTTACCAGGCTTTGGCGGTCTGCTAGATCGCATTGACAGTCTGCTCTTGGTTGCTCCGCTCGTGTATGCCCTCTCATATCATTTATTCTATTAATAAGCCAATTTTCGTTGATAACACCAAAAAAAGGAGACACATCATGACCATCACAAGAGAAAGACCATCTGTCTGGTCTGACACTTCGAAAGCAGTACAGCATCTTGATCTGCTAGGACAAATCAAATGGGCCATCATGCGAGGAATATTCTCAACGGTGGGACGCACGAGCAAAGGTATCCGCATCGGCTATACATTCGGCTTTGATAGTGGCATGATGCTCGATTATGTCTACATCAATCAAGCACAGGGTAGCTTTGGCGTTGGCAAACTGATTGACCGTCTCTACCTGAATGCTATCGGCTGGCGAGCTATTCGCGCACGTCGAGCATTGCTTCAGCAGAGGTTATACGACGAAGTTGAGCACAACCGTGCACAAGGCAAAGCAACACGCCTGCTAGATGTCGCCTCCGGGCCGGGGCGGTACCTGCAAGAACTGCTATCGAAGTGCGAACCAGAACGGGGTGATCTCCACATTCTCTGTCGTGATCTTTCCATGCACGATCTGGCGTTGGGAACAAAGCGAGCCGAAGCTGCCGGGCTACAAACTATCCACTATCAGCAAGGTGATGCCTTCAATCCTGCTCCGACAGACGCTCAACTGGGTGGTCCACCAAATGTGATTGTCGTCTCCGGACTGTACGAACTCATTTTGGAAGATGAAATCATCCAGCAATCCCTGCAGCGTCTCTATCAGATGCTAGAGCCAGGAGGCACCCTGTACTTCACAACGCAGACACAGCATCCACAGCTTGAGTTTATCGCAAATGTCCTCCCTAACCGCAATGGTGCTCCCTGGATCATGAAATGCCGCCCTAGCACGCAGCTTGAAGCATGGGCGCATCAGGCCGGATTTAGTCAGATCGAGAGCCA
>CBJMBI010000789.1:0-2064 GCA_966427955.1 uncultured Ktedonobacterales bacterium | reverse complement strand
CCTCTTATCCTACGTATGTACTCATCATGAGATCCTATCCAGTACCAACGTACCACATCACCATGCTTATGACCTAATGCGCGATAATTATCATCTATGCGAATACTATGAAGTGTCTTGCTTCCTTGTATCCGCTTAAACTCTAATCCGCGTGAAAAATCTGATTGGTCATTTTCCCGAAAGTTCTTAAAGGCCTTTTGTGCCTTTTTACGGATATCTGGTGGCAACTTTTTGCTGAACTTCTCAAAGCCTGGTTCAAAAGAGCTTTGCAAGGTCCTCGTCCGAATCCGTTAGATAGTTTTTGCTATTCCCACTAGCAATATCCGCCTCTATTTTTGTACGCATGCGCTCACTGTCTGTAAGAGACTCGGGGCTAGTAAGTGTTTCTTCCCACTCCATATCTTTTATCTTCTTGAGAATTTCCTTTGCTATCATATCTTGGTTTTTGAGAGAGAGCTTTTCTGCTGCCTCAATCGCTGCATTGAGTTGGTCACTTCTCATAGTTCTACCTCATTTCTGCTAATTTCTCCCCGCGTGTCGCCCTGTGCACCTCACTGATGCCATGTGGTTTTGACTATAGAGTTCTCGACAAAGGAGCTGTTGTTTCCCGCTAAAGCTCGCTTATTCGGCTATTGCTAGACCACCTGCTTTTTCCTGCAAATAAGCGTGGATGAATGGATCGACATTACCTCCCAGGTATCCCGCTGTGTCGCCCATTTCGTAATTGGTGCGGTGGTCCTTCACAATATTGTATGGATGAACCGTCACCGTACGAATCTGGGTGCCAAAATCGGCCTGGACATGTTCGCCTTTGAGGCGGGCTGTTTCCTCCTCGCGCTTTTTTAACTCGAGTTCGTAGAGTCGCGCTTTGAGTAGCTTCAATCCCACCTCGCGGTTCTGGATCTGTGAGCGCTCATTCTGGCAGGTCACAATAATGCCGGTTGGAATGTGGCGCATGCGCACCGCTGAGTCAGTCTTATTGACGTGCTGTCCACCCGCGCCTGTTGAGCGGAAAGTATCGATCTCGAGATCTTCTGGCCGAATAGTAATTTCAATCGAGCCTTCGATATCGGGAATCACCTCGACCTTGGCAAAAGAGGTATGTCGGCGATGGGCGGCGTCAAATGGGGAAAGACGGATCAGACGATGGGTTCCTGCCTCCGAGCGAAGGTAACCGTAGGCATATCGTCCCGTAATTGCGACCGTGACGCTTTTAATGCCTGTCTCTTCACCCTGGCTGGAGTCGTAGATCTCAGTGCGGAAGCGATGTTGTTCTGCCCAACGCAGGTACATGCGCAGAAGCATCTCGGCCCAATCCTGAGCATCGACTCCGCCACTACCAGCATGAATACTGAGAATGGCAGAGCGCTCATCGTGCTCGCCGCTTAGCATCAATGCAAACTGTAACTGCTCTATTTGCTGTTCTATCGCAGAAAGTGCCTGTACAACTTCAGCCTGCATTTCTTCATCTGGCTCCTCTTCCAGTAACTGGGCTAATCCGTGCAGGTCATTGAGTTGTGAGGCAATGCCTTCCCAGGTTGTCACTTCTTCGCGCAAAGCTGTGAGTTGCTGCATATGAGCCTGAGCCTTGCGGTTATCCAACCAGAAATCGGGGGCGATACTTTCTTCTTCGAGTTTCTGGAGTTGACTGGCTTTATTCGCCAAGTCAAAGACGCACCATAGTTTTCTGGACGCGTCCTTGAAGTCGTTCAATGCGGTTTGTTAGTTCGTTCATAACTTATAGTTTAGCATATTCTGGTACGATGTCGCACCCCATTGCTCACTGTTTCGGAGGGTGATAGTCGGAGAGTACTGGGACTAAACAAAGAACTGCTCAACGTCCACAGACAAATCAACTAGCACGCGTGATGGAAGTGCTGCCTGACCCTTGAAGACACCAAGCGAGGTGTAGGCACGGTTTTCTAATACCAGCAGTTCAACTGTTTGAGCTTCGGGATTGACCACCCAATATTCGGGCACGTCTGCACTTGTATAAGCATCCAATTTGGCGCGTAAATCGTGACGAGCTGTACTTGGTGAAGCAACCTCAACAATTAGGTCTGG
>CBJMBI010000788.1:0-2066 GCA_966427955.1 uncultured Ktedonobacterales bacterium | reverse complement strand
TGATAGTCATCCAAGATCAGCACAAAGTAGTCTTTGCTCTGTACCAAGAGATTGATCAATGCTGGAATCAGGAACTTGAGGGGTGGTGAATACTCTGATTGCAGATGCATCAGTAGCGGTTGAAAGAGTTGGGGGTGTTGGAGATCCAATGCTGTCAAAACATAGATCCAGAAAAGCCAGGGGTCATTATCCTCCTCATCCAGGGAGATCCAGGCTACCTGCAGATGGCGGACAGGCAGAGATTGGGCCCAAGCCGAAAGCAAAGTGGTCTTGCCGAAGCCGGCGGGAGCTGAGATCAGAGTGAAGGGGTAGATGAGGCCCTCATCAAGCAAGGCACTCAGGCGAGAACGAATGACCGGAGTTCTCGGTGTGGTGGGCATATAGAACTTGGTCGTCAGAAGCTGGCTCTGTATGACCATCGGCGTATTCATAGGCTACATCGCCTTCCTACCTGAACAAGATCTGCTAATTTTTCCCCAAAACGATCAAACCCTTTTGCGTAATAAAGAATATCTGCATCTGCTTCAAGGATCTTGGTGATTAATCTCTGTAGAGCAAGCCGAGTGTCAAGCCAAAGACGAGATGGCGAATCATATTTTGGAAAAAAGAGGTCCAATTGGCCAGCTTAGGCATCTCACCATTTTTAATCAAAGGATGATATTTATCAGCTAGAGGCGTGAGCCACCAGAGGCTGGTGATAAACATTTCGCCGAAAATAGTTCCCTTAAGCCAATTTGGACCAGGCAGGAAGCGTTTCATCATTGCGGCATAGATCTCTGCCAGAGCTATCCCAGTCAAAAAATGGATGATCCATGCAAGAATGCTAAAGCATTTTTCTCGTTTCTCGCCTGCCAATAGACCTTCAATAAAGCGAACATCATTAAATTGATTTCCTGTAAGAAATTTGTCCCCTTCCATACTGACACTATAGACAAGAGTTGCTACTGCTCCTGCAATTGCAGCTCGGCCAGGGTGCCAATTTGGTGGAATGATGTGGGACACTCTATTCATCAGATAACTCCTTTGGATTGCAAGAAGCAACAAGCGTTCTTCTCTATAGGGTACTAGGCCTGATGGTTGAGGCATAGTACCTCTTTACAATTAAGGCTCATTGTGTTACAGAATACCCTCGTTATCAGTCCTAATATAATGGAAGTCAAGGCAGAAAGGCAAGCCTAGCTGATAATCTCTTTGAGAAGAATGTCTCACTTGCGTGAATGCTAGTACTTTTGAATGTTTGCATATGCGTGTTGTATTATGTTAGTGTGTTTTATTTCGTGTAAAGTTGTCAAGCCGGGATAAGAGTGATACACTGCCAAGAATGATGTCTGGCGAAAGTGAGGAGTAAAAGTGATTAAGTGTAACCGCTGTGGAAATGTGAACGCTGCTGGGGTTGTGCGTTGTCTATCATGTGGTAGTGCACTCTCTGGCATTGACGCCAGCGGAAATAGTTCAAATGTGATGGCTCAAGATCAGGCTGCGCTGCCTGCTTGGCTGGAGTCATTGCGCGTAGGAGAACGAGCCCCTCGTCCTACTAGTAAGCCACCACAATTCTCTCCAGCTGATTTAATGGAAGATGGTTCACTACCAAGCTGGATGCACGCGCAACGTAACGAGACACAAGACGTAACAGGTGCTAATCTGCTTGCTTCATTACGCCCTTCTGCTCTTCCTGGGCCGAATACTGATAATACATCATCCCCAGCAACCAGTTTTGCCGCCCAATCACTGATAGATGAGCAATCATTGCCTTCTTGGATGCAAGCTTTGCCCGCAGAGAACGGCACAGCTGCAAGCAATCGGGTCTGGATGCAAGAGAGACAGCCATCTACACCATTACCATCGATGGGTCCAATTTCTGCAGGGGACTTGGTTAACAAAGATAATGTCCCTGATTGGATGAAGTCATTACAACAGCAATCTGGACCTGCGGGCCAGGGACAACCTAAACAAATTGTAAATACTGAGATGCCGCCTATGAATGTGGAAGCTTTGTCACCATCACAGGCTTTGGGGTTTGCAGCACGAGACTTAGTAGATCAGCAATCGTTGCCTTCTTGGCTGAC
>CBJMBI010000787.1:0-2069 GCA_966427955.1 uncultured Ktedonobacterales bacterium | reverse complement strand
CCGCAGAATTATCGCCACCGCTATCCAACTTGCTGGCGCTGTAAAACTGAATTGATTTTCCGTCTGGTCGATGAGTGGTTCATCTCCATGGAGCAATTGCGCTATGAGATCATGAATGTGGTAGATCAGATCAAATGGATTCCGTCTTTCGGTTATGATCGAGAGATGGATTGGCTGCGAAACATGGACGACTGGATGATCTCTAAGAAACGCTATTGGGGTCTGGCATTGCCTATTTTCGACTGTCACCAATGCGGCAATTTCGAGGTTATTGGTAGTAGAGAGGAACTTAAAGAGCGTGCAGTCGCCGGTTGGGACGAATTTGACGGTCACACGCCTCACCGTCCATGGGTTGATGCCGTGAAGATCCGCTGTTCACAATGTAGTGCCACAGTCTCTCGCATTAAAGATGTGGGTAATCCCTGGCTTGATGCAGGCATTGTTCCCTACTCAACATTACATTATCAGACTGACCCCGACTACTGGAAACAGTGGTTCCCTGCTGATTTCGTTACCGAGTCATTTCCAGGGCAATTCCGCAATTGGTTCTATTCAATGCTTGTGATGAGTACAGTCCTGGAGAACAAGCCACCATTTCGGACACTTTTCGGTTATGCAACGTTGATGGCCGAAGATGGCACCCCTATGCACAAATCTAAGGGGAATATGGTTGTTTTCGATCAGGCTGCAGAGCGTGTGGGCGCAGATACCATGCGCTGGCTCTACGCTAGCCATGTGCCAGAGCAAAATCTAAACTTCCCACGCATCCCTACAGAAGAGGATATGGGGAAAGCGACTCAATTGGGCATACCTGTCCGTTTGAGCGAGAAATGGATGCTGACACGCAGGACCCTGGATAAGATCTGGAATATCTATTGGTTCTTTGTGACCTATGCCAATATTGATCAGTTCGATCCAACCCGCCATCAGTTACCAGTTACACAGCGCAGCGATCTCGACCGCTGGATCATTTCGGAGTTGCAGCAGACTATTCGCGAGGTTACTCATAGCTTGGAGCAATACGATACGGTAAAACCAACCGAAGTCTTGCAGACATTCCTGGAGGACCTCTCCAACTGGTATCTACGCCGCAGTCGTGAGCGCATCTGGAAATCGCAACTCGACGACGACAAATTAGCGGCTTACCTGACACTTTATGAATGCCTGACTACCTTACTTACCTTACTTGCACCATTTATGCCCTTCCTGACCGAAGAGCTATACCAGAATCTGGTATGCAGCGTCAACCAGAACGCACCACAGAGCGTTCACCTCTGTGACTGGCCCAAGGTACAGGAGGAACTGATTGATCGTAAGCTCACCAATGAAACGCATCTGGTGATGCGCATTGTTGGTCTTGGTCGCGCAGCTCGCGAAAAGGCGCAGATCCGCGTACGCCAGCCACTCAATACATTACATGTCCATGTACCAACACCTGTTGAAGAAGAAGCTCTGCAACGCCTGAGCGAACAGGTACTTGAGGAACTCAATATCAAGCACCTAGAACCGATGAGCGAAGAGAGCGATATGATCGCATACACTCTGCGCCCTAATGCGAAGCTTCTTGGTCCCAAGTATGGTCCACTGATGCAACCAATCTTGCAGTACTTCAAAAATCTTAATACACATCTGGCGCAGGTTGCAGCTAGTAAGTTGAATACAACTGGGACACTACAGATCATCGTTGATGAGCGACAAGTGACGTTGACAGCACAAGAGGTGGAAGTCATTGCCACAGCACGTCCAGGCTTCGTTACAGCAGAAGAACGCGGCTATATCGTGGCTCTGGAGACTACTATCACGCCAGAATTACGTGAGGAAGGGCTGGTCCGCGATCTGACCCACTTTATACAGGATATGCGCAAGAAGGCAGGCTTGAATATCGAGGACCACATTGGTCTGGCACTCTACACTGAGACCGCACTGGCTCTCATCCTGCAGACCCACGGAAATGAGATCATGTCAGAGACCTTGGCCGATAATTTGCTCATCTCTATCCATCAAGAGCAAGATAAACCTGCATTTGAGGAGATTTACCGTGAACGCATTTCACCAACTTCACAGAAGAA
>CBJMBI010000786.1:0-2071 GCA_966427955.1 uncultured Ktedonobacterales bacterium | reverse complement strand
GCCGTTTCAACTAAGCGAGGTCCAGAACGATTGAGATACTGATTTCCATCTATGGCATAAACAGTGTGTTCGCGTACAGCTTTGAGTTCTTGCCAGACTGGATGCCCAGAGAGCAAAGGAAGATCTTTCATAGTACGCTCAAGGGAGTAGCCACATGGCCCGAGAATGATCACATCTGGGTCAGCCATCTGGAGTTCCTCCCAACTGAGAGAAGGGGAATGGCGTCCGACTTCGCCAAAGAGGCTCTTTCCTCCTGCATAGCTGACCAGTTCTGGGGTCCAATTGCCAGCTCCCATCAATGGATCGAGCCATTCAAGCACGGCAACACGTGGCTCAAAGCCAAAAGCCGCTGTTTTGCGACGCAGGTCGTTGAGCCGTTGTTGATAGTGCTGGACAAGAGTGTGTGCCCGATCGGGGCAGCCAAGTACATTAGCGATCCTTGCCATATCTTCCCAAATCTCTTGAAGTCGATAAGGGGTCAGTGAGACCACCTGAGGGTGAAGATCTGTTAGCTGTGCAATGGCTTGTCTGACATCTCGTTCACTCACAGCACAGACTTCACATTGCGTTTGTGTCAAGATCACGTCCGGGCGCAATTGCCGCAACAATTCAAGATCAATGGCATAGATGCTTAGGGCGACCAGCGCAGGGTTATCTGGTTTGGGTTGGCGTATCCGCTGACGCACCTGAGCATCAATTTGAGCACTTGTGGCATGAATATCAATTTGCACGGTGCTCACGACAGGCAGAGCCAGAACCTCGGGTGGGTAATCACATTCATGCGAACGTCCGACCAGATGATCCTGGTAACCTAATGCGGCGACCATCTCAGTAGCGCTTGCCAAAAGGGAAACAATGCGCACTCTGTTCTCCTTCGTTCTGTTGTTGGGAACCTGTCTGCTGACACCTCAAAGAGATTGTATCATATTTCTCATGGGGGGATGATCTGACGCGAGATACCGAGATGATCCCAATGATGTGCCTCTTTTTGTGTGGGTTTTCGTACGATGAATGCTGGACATCCTATCAGCCTATTGCAAAACCTCGAAGAAGGGTGAAGCGTGATCATAATGGATCGAGATAATGTTAAAAAGACACCGACAGACACACTCATAGCGGCAGAGCAGATGAGAAGTGGCTCAAGGGCATGGGAAAGAGACTCATTCACCGCAAGGCTCACACCTCAATCGGGAAAGGAATTTTCTATGAGCATACAACTGTCCAGCGATAATTTTGGTCGGTTCCTTCATAATGTCACGCGTGATGCTCTGCAAACACTAGGGAGGACAAATATCATCATCGCAGGGAGTCCGGGGGTTGGGAAAAGTACTCTCATTAATACTGTCTTCCAAGGCAATTTGGCAACGACCGGTATTGGTAGACCTGTTACGACGAGCACACGCGAATACACAAAAGAAGGTATTCCGCTGAGTATTTTCGATACTCAGGGAATCGGAAAAAATAGATTTGATGCTATGCTGGCAGATCTTGAGCAGTTCCTGCAAAAAAAACAGAGCAGTCAGGATCACAACCAGCATATTCATATTGCATGGTTGTGTATTGTAGAAGCACCGCACAGAGTTGAGGAAGCAGATATTGCCTTTGTGCGCATGTTGAGCAAGTATACCCCTGTTATTGTTGTGATTACGCAAGCTCTCAATGATACCGGTTTCAGGCGCAAGGCAATAGAGCTTCTTCCCGAAGCGAGAAATGTCGTACGTGTTCTTGCACTAGATATGCCGATAGGAGACGAGGGGTATATCGCTAAAGCCAAAGGTTTAGACGATCTCGTCAACCTTACGATGGAAGTTGTTCCCAAAGCACATCAAGACGCCCTCGTGCGTGCACTGAACATTCAAATACAGGCAGCACTCGATCTCAAGCGTCAGAGAGCACGTCTAGCTGTCGGAGCCGCCGCTGCTACTGCAGCAAGTGTGGGAGCAGTACCTATTCCTATAGCTGACGCTGCACTCCTTGTTCCCATTCAAATTACTATGCTAGCTGCAATCTCTGCAATATGGGGCTTCTCCGTGTCAGAGGCATCTTTAAGTACAATTGTCAGTGGACTCAC
>CBJMBI010000785.1:0-2083 GCA_966427955.1 uncultured Ktedonobacterales bacterium | reverse complement strand
AGCATCCCCTATCGACCAAATTGAGTTTGATCCAAACGTTGAAAGCGTTCATATGATAGAGGTTGAATTGTAGGTGTTATTGGGAAGAGGGGAATGATTTCTCCTCTTCTCGTCCTAAAGCCTAGCTGCGAAGGAGCGGCAAGAGGTAGACAACCGTGAAGATAAAGACCCACACCACGTCAACAAAGTGCCAGTACATCTCACCAGATTTCAGCGCAAAATGCTTCTTCTGCGTAAAATCTCCGCGCATAGTACGGACCAAGCAGATAAGCAAAAAGATGGTACCGTTTCTGGGGTTCCCGTAGCAAGCGGACAAAAAGCAACGTTGAGAATACATACGCTAGATGTAGCTGGTATAATAAACGAACAATGTATCAGAACATCATGTGGCTTTAAGCAAAGAATGTGGCCAGCCGTTGTGCAACGATCTCCGGAGACTCAAGAGCAAGCCAGTGGCCGTTCTGGGGAAAATGTTCAACATGTGCGCGACCAAATTGTTCTGCGTACTCTGGTGTTATAAAGGGATCTTTGTCCCCCCACAGCACAAGCGTAGGAACATGAGTTGTCAACATATGGAGACGCTCTTCCCTCCCAACAAAATCTCGCGGATTGACGCTACGGTACAATTTTAGCATCATACGTCGTGTCTCTGGTTTCGCTAGAGAAAGGGCATAGGCCTCACGGACATATTCTGGACTCACCAAGGGAGCATTCTGGCGCATCATCTTCTCCTGGAGAGGAAGGGTCACCATTGCCATTATGGCTTCTCCAAGCAGGGGCATCCGCAACAAACGAGCAGCTCCATGCCAGCGATAGCGTGAGCTGAAGTTGGAACCGCCAACAATAGCGAGGTGCCGTACTTGCTGTGGGTGCTCCACGGCCCAAGATAAGCCATAGGTGGCCCCAAAATCAGCGACGACGAGGTTGAGCGGTGTTGGAATGGCCGCCTTTTCTATCAATATATCGAGAAAACGAGCCATGTTCTCCAGAGAGCAGTTGAAATGCCTTGGGGCAGTAGAACGGCCAAACCCTGGTAGATCAAGTGCAAAGCAACGATAGTGGTCCTTTAGATGCTCTATCACACCGCTCCACATCTCAGCCGAGTCGGGAGCACCATGAAGAAAGAGAATAGGGGAGCCAGAACCACACTCTGTAAGGTAAACATTGGCCCCTTCAATGACGAGTGACATCTTCTCCTCCTATTACACGTGTCTCTCACAACTTAATTGCCTCTTGTAAAACCTGCTCCCGCATGCGATCTCGCAACCCTTTCTCTGTTACAATATCCACCTTACAGCCCAGAAGTTCTTCCAGTTCTATTAGAAGACCCGCCAAGTGAAGAAGAATACACTCATCATCCATATCTACGAGTAAATCAAGATCACTCTGTTCATCTGCTTCAACATGCGCAACTGACCCAAAAACACGTATATTGGATGCGCCATACTTAGCTGCAGCACGCAGGATATCATCGCGTTTGAGATGTAGAAGTGCTTTCCATACAAGCATGTTCTCCCTCCTGTTTCGTTTTTATCTACCTTGCTCATTTTACTACGAGTGAAGAAAAAATTCGACCTGTGAAATTGCCTTGAAAAGGAGTTCCGTGAACCTCCTGTTTACAAACTAGTATCCAATCGGATACAATAAAGAGGTATGAACACATTGATTCGGTCATCTGACTTTGATGCATGGCTGTCGGGTCTGTCTGACCAAAAAGCGAAAGCCAGAATCTTGGCTCGCCTTCGTAGTGCGACTTTGGGAAATTTCGGGGATTGCAAGCCAGTTGGCGAAGGCGTTTCCGAAATGCGTATTCATGTTGGAGCGGGCTATAGGGTCTATTATGTACGCACAGGATCAACTATTTATATCTTGTTGGTCGGTGGTGATAAATCATCACAGGCGAAAGACATTGCCCGTGCGAAAAAAATGGCTCGTGAGTTAAAGGAGACCAAACAATGAAAACAACATACGAAGAGTTCGATGCTGCGGCTTATCTCGACAATGACGAAGTCATTGCCGAATATCTGTCTGCGGCTGCTGAAGATCCAAACCCTGATGTCTTTGTTGCTGCTCTTGGTGACGT
>CBJMBI010000784.1:0-2083 GCA_966427955.1 uncultured Ktedonobacterales bacterium | reverse complement strand
TAGGTAAGCTTTCCCAAAAGTTTTGGGGGCACCGCCGAATCTTGCTGACTCGCAAGGTCCAGATCATTTGCTTGGGCATATCCAGTTTGGCAGTTGCCCCTCTTACTACCGTCATCCTGTATCAGACTGACCATTATCAGCGCCTGACTTTTCATGAGTATTATAACGGGGTTGAGACAGGAACTGAAGCCATCTCAACTGTGTGTCAGGAAGATGGATTGTGTATCCATACCTATTCCTGTCACTACTATACTGTCCATCACCCTGGCTACTATACCGGAACGGGAGAGGATAGGACGTACCATCCTGGATATGATGAAGTCAGACACCACGATTGCCCTTACTCACAGCAGGAACAGGACTGGGTCATTCACTCGACAGTTGGAGACTTTGTCGTTGCGCAGCATCGCTTTCCATCGCCTGTCCAGCCTTGGGATCAAGCGATACCCACCCCTCAATCTGTCCTCGATGATGCGGGAGTTGGTATCCCTCCAGAGATTACAATAGCCCAACAGCGAATTGATCAGGGAGATCCTCGTCCAGCAACTAAGATAGACAATTACATCAATTACATTTTGGCTAGCGACAATGTCTTGGTAAGGGTTCCCGATGATCAGGTAAGAAAGTATCATCAGGCAAACCTTTTGCCCTCACTTACATCCAATATTGTCGATGTTGATCAAGCTAACAAAGTCCACTTTGTGGGTTTCTCCCCTCCTGATGTGCAAGCTTGGCAGGATGCTATGATGCGTCTCAATATGGAAGCGGGTTCTCTGAGTCCAGTCACCACGCGCTTCGACATCCAGCTTGTGTGTATTAACAGTGCCATTATCCCAGAGGCTAGTGCTAATGGATATACAACAGCTCTGAATGCCTATTGGGAGTCATCTGTCTTCGGCAAGGCTGCTCTCCCCAAAAATATGGCAGTGGTAGTTATTGGGACGGATGGCAAGACTGTCTCTTGGGTGCGAGGTTTTACACTGATCCCGACTGGCAATGGGACAATGTGGTCTGGCTTGCAGGACTTTGCTCCCGGAACGGCCTTTACTCCGCAAGTACTCATTGGTGAGCCCAGGGCACAATTGAGCCGGAATGCTTCAGGAGCAGTGGGCGTGACGATTGTTCCGACACAGGGAGAACTAGAGATGGTCCTTATTCGTGGTCCGCACCACTTTGTGAGGCAGCATATGACCGATCGTCATGCTGGATCTGTAGGCTATCAGTTCTTGGAGGGCGATATTCAACCAAGTTTCTGGACATGTGTTCGTATCTTTCTCGTCACTGTCTTGATTACTGGTATTGTATGTAATTTATTGTTTTTGTTTGCCATTGCTGTTTCGCGCATGTCTAAAAAATATATGAGTTTAGGTAAGGCGCGTGTAAAAGAGTGATGGAGAAGAAAGAACATTTAGAGATCAGTATGCTCTATTGTAAGTAAATTGAACTAGTTTGATCTAAGGAGAAAATATTCAATGAGTTATGATAGTTCACGTGAGGGATCACAAGAGGCTTGGCGTAGCAGCAATCCCAACCCGAGGCCCGTTTGGCGCAGACCAATTCCCCTTGCTCTGTTAACCATTGTTGTATTGGTAGTGGTACTTGGTCTTGCCTACGTCATGGAGATGAGCGCGATAACCCGCGAGGGCACCCGCAGAGAAACGCAGCTACGGGCTGAGTACTTGATTTGCCAGGCACGCCTGTCGCAATACTATACCAATGGCGAAAACTCCTTGCAAATTGCCACACAGAATGCACAGCAGATCAAGTCGATTATTACCGATGTTGCCAGTGGCAAATACGGAGACGCTCAGAAACTTGCCGATCCACATAACCAAGTCTACTTAGCCATCGTCCAGTCCTATCCCAACGTTGGCAGCGTATCGGATGCCTATAAAGCGGCACAATCTGTCCTAGTTGGCAGCTTCAACGACTATACGGAGGAGAACCAGAAGTTGTGGACTATGCTTTCCGACTATGATAACTGGAGAACGGGAGGCTGGATACAAAGCCCGCTCATCGCCCGGGCAGGTTTCCCCTCAAATCGTCTAGTTGCCGTTGACGGGGGCCAAGTGTTCTACGGGGC
>CBJMBI010000783.1:0-2092 GCA_966427955.1 uncultured Ktedonobacterales bacterium | reverse complement strand
AATCTATTTCAGGAATAGTGTGATCTCGTTTGGTTATTCTCTCGAACGGGTTCATGCTACTTTTACCAACTCTAACAAAATTTTTCTTGTTAGAACTATAGCTCAATGTATGGTCCATGGCAAGGATATTTTTAAGAGAACTATAGATATGGAAGTAGACGGACACTTATGAAACTTTCACCAAAACTTTCAAAACTCTCTTCTGAGTTGCATAATCAAATGCTGCTAGCCCTTCATCAAGAGTATAGCGTGCATTGATAAGTGAGGAGACATCAACAAGCTTCTGGCTCAAGGCACGCAGGGCAGGAGGAAAAGGACCGCAGCGTGATCCCTGGACGCATATTTCGTCGATGACAATCGGAGCAAGATGTAAAGTACTCTTGTCTGCTACCGTACTCTTTAAGATAAGTATTCCTCTAGGTCTTACGAGCCGTAGAGCCATCTCTAGCCCTTGTGCAGAGCCACTGCATTCGACAACCATGTCGGCACGTACCCCATTCTCTAGCGCGAAAGTATTTGCATCCTCGATCCGATAAGTACGCACTCCACGCTTTTCTGCTAGTGCAAGCTTCTCTTCGTGCTTGCCTACCATCATCACCTCACACCCGCTTAACGTGAGCACTTGTGCGGCCAGTTGACCCATTTTGCCATCGCCAACGATGACAATACGCTGAGTTGGCCTTAGATGTACCTGCTCAAGTATCTCAAAGTTAGCGGCTAGTGGCTCTACAAATACAGCCTCTTCATCACTTACAATATCAGGAATGATATGCAGGTTCTCAACGGGCAGCATCACATAGTCGGCGAAGGCACCGTTGCGGTTGACAATCCCAAGCACCGTTCGATTTGGGCAATGGGTTAGAATGTCTCGCCGACAATAGAAACAATCTGCGCGGTAACAAGCAACATTGATTTCACCAACAATGCGCTGACCAATGAGATGCCTGTACTGCCTGAATGCAGTATCGCCATATATCTCCTCGACGATGCCGACAAACTCGTGACCTAAAATACCCTGAAAACCCATATAGCCACGCGTAATCTCCAGGTCAGTATTGCAAATTCCTGCCTGCACGACACGGATCAGCGCCTCACCAGCAATAGGAGTGGGATGTGGGTAGTCGTGTTGAAGTGTCAGTTCAGTGCCTTGATACACTAACGCACGCATAATTAATAGCTGCTCCTTCTTTCTTTGTTTCCCAACTATGTCAGTACAGTATACCATTTTCGAGGAAATGCGCATTCTTGACTGGATGGGAAAGGGGGTAAACGTCGAAGCTTTGTCCAGAGGAAATGCTTCCATCGGTGTGCGAGGAGTATCCGTCATTTTTTTGCAACCCCCATCAATGGACGAGCTGAAGCTGGTCTTGCCCACTATCGTCCCTCCATACCTTTTCTCGGGCTAAAGCCCTCTGGTCCTGCGTCGGATATTTGAGTAATAAGAGCAAGAGCAGAAAAAAGAGTAGAGACCCGATTTATCGCGTCCGTTGATTGTGGGCACACACCTCTTCGCGCAAAAGAATGACGGGCACCCGTGTGCGAGAAGGGATGAAAGTGACACTTGTACCAATGGTGACAGTTGTGACGGACAGTGAGAGCAGAGATTTCTCCTGTGCGTGAAATGAGACGAATGTGACAGTTGTGACAGTTGTGATAAAAACAAAACAAGAAGGTTCCCTGACGTTTGATTTGTGATAGGTGGGAAGAGAGTGTGAAAAGAAGATGACGTGGCTGGCAAGGCCTTTTTGGGAAGTTCGCCTTGGCTTGAAGAATGTGCTCGGTCTGTGTATGGGTAAGATGGTTGAACAGAACTACCCTCCTTATGGCGGAGACGAGAAAGTCGCCAGATTTACGAATATTGCGAATACTACCAATTTTGCAGATACTACTAGCTATAGTGGCCCAGTTTTCGAGATATCTTATAATCGTTGGACTCAATTAGACAATTGTATAATTACTTATCCATTATATCAACTCTTATTGAATATTCTAACATACTTTACAATTTATTACAAGGTATTAATGGTGAAAAATCAATGAGCCAATTATAGGTATTTTTGAACGTTGTGGAGTTCTATAGTTTTATGAGTAG
>CBJMBI010000782.1:0-2093 GCA_966427955.1 uncultured Ktedonobacterales bacterium | reverse complement strand
GACTTTATTGCTAAGTCCATATCAAGGGTTGCCCGTGGATCTGGTCTAAGCAACTGACCATCTCCAACTTTCATTGCATCCCCGGCAATAAGGGTCTTAGTTTTCTTATGATAGAGGCAGATGTGTCCAGGCGTGTGACCTGGGGTATTGATGACGATAATTCCGCCACAGTACGGCAATTCTTCTCCATCAGCCACCGTTTTGTCCACATTAGCCTTGGGCGGGTTTTCAAGCGCTGCTTTGAATGCTTTGCGCCTTTCCTCCGACATCTCAGCTGGTAAAGAATTCATAGCCTGAGCTATGGCCTCCGGCGTTAATTTGAGCAGTCTTTTCTCACCCTGAATATACGGCTTTTCTACTTCGTTTGCCAATACTTCGACTCTTTGAAGGGATTCTTTTAAGATGGTCGGAAGATTGCCAATATGGTCTATGTCTTGGTGAGTTATAATGATTTTACTGAGCGTATCAAAAGGGATGCCTGCCTTCTCCATTGCCTCACGAAATAATGGTAGTTGACCAGGATATCCTGTATCCACCAAGATCACCAGAGCCTCATCCCAGATAAGCGTAGGATGAATAACATTCGCTTTTCCCATGATGGTCGCTGATATTTCTAGCATTTCTATTCCATTGGCTACTTGCATATTGACCCTCCATGCCGTTGTTCAAATTGTGAAACTCTTGGATTGTTGTTCTATCATAGCAGAATTTATGATATAGTTCAGTATATTTCTCTCTACCAGTCTCTGACTGTGTATGTTAATCTAGTAGCACATCTGTGGCATACTTAATTTTGTTAATAGTATAAAACAAGGAGGTTTCATGTCTGGTGATTTGCTTGATAGAGATCGTTTTGTCGGAACGGTGAAAGATTTTGGCGGGCGTGGCTGGCATGCTGGTCTGAACACATTGGGTGACTTCAGCAAGTTTTTATTGCGTGGCAATGTTGTGGACTTGGCTGTTGGTGTGGTGATTGGAGCTGCATTTAACGGCTTAGTTCAAGGATTTGTCAATGATTTTCTTCAGCCTCTGGTTGGAGTAGTCATTAGCACTGTCACAGGAAAGAGTGCTCAAAATTTCAATGATTATAAGACGGGTGTTTTTGCCTGGGGACATTTTATTGGACTTTTAATTAGCTTTATTTTAACCGCGGCTGTTTTGTACTTCTTTGTTGTAAAACCGATCAATGCGCTAGAAGATCGTTACAGTCGTTTGCGCCCAAAGAAAGATGAGGCACCCAAGACGCGTGAATGTCCTTTCTGTCTAAGTACTGTGCCACTTAAGGCCACGCGCTGTGCATATTGTACGGCGCAACTGCCGCCAGCGGATACCTCGTCTTCACAGTCTGCTACGCCATAGAGCTAAGGTCTGAATTGGGACCGGATGGGCTCTTTCGTAATGTAGATTTGTAGAGAATAGAGTTTCTTACGGTCCTTGAATCGGCAAAAATGTGTGGTACCATGTTAAGAGGTGCCAGAAAAATGTCTGGTACCAGGAGAACATGGCTATCAATGGTTCCTGCATTGTTGTCTATTTTGTACAGAGGAGAAGATTTTTTAATGACATCAATACCCAAACGCGTATGTCTGGAAGATCGGATACGTGATATCCCTGATTTTCCACAGAAAGGTATCCTTTTTAAAGATATAACCCCATTATTGCAGGATGCAGTTGCATTGCAAGATGCCATGGACCGTCTGGCGGCCCACTACAAAGATGCAGGCGTCGAGGTGGTTGTAGGCGTTGAGTCGCGAGGATTTATTTTCGGGGCTCCCTTGGCCTATCTACTCAACTCTGGCTTTGTGCCTGTGCGTAAGTTTGGCAAACTTCCATCTCAGACGGTTAATGTCGAGTATGCACTAGAGTATGGGACAAATATTGTCGAGATCCATATGGATGCAATCAAACCGGGCCAGAAGGTCTTAATCGTTGATGACTTGCTAGCAACTGGGGGGACCGTCGCAGCGTCCATAGAACTAGTAGAGAAACTCGGTGGACAAATCGTAGGCGTTGCCTTCCTGGTGGAACTGAGTTATCTCAAGGGACGTGAACGTTTAAAGGGCCATGACGTTTTTGCACTGATCACATATTAA
>CBJMBI010000781.1:0-2097 GCA_966427955.1 uncultured Ktedonobacterales bacterium | reverse complement strand
CAAGCTGTTAATACAACTGTTAATACCATTCAACAGGCTGAGCAGATGAACCAAATGCCGCGTATCTCCTTAACTCGGACCGAAATTGACCCACTTATTATGGTTCTGCAAGGCAAAACGATTGCCTACACGCCAGCCCCCTTTATGCAACAACCCTCCATCCCCACAGCACCAAATAGGCAACCATCAGATGTAAACTTACACGAGCCCCATCATAGAAGCTAACAACTAGACACTCGTCTCTAAAAAATCTCCTGAAGAGGAGGACTACGGCTGGGTTAATGATTCAGCCATAGTCCTCCTCTTCTTTTAGGCAAACCCACGCAAACATTTTTTTTAAGTCATGTGAGCCATAGTCTCTTCGAGGGAATACAATGAGGTCTGGCCAAGAGAAGAGCAATTTGGTGATAACCAACTCCTACAGCCGCAAGAACCAGATAGTCAGTTGTGATGCTAGAGAAATGATAGGCGAGATTGACAGGATATGACGCCAGTGTCAGGTTGCCAAACAGTTCCAGGGTATTAAGATATTGCTTTGGTTGTAGACTCTCCTCCCAGTGATCCATCAATACACGAGAAGCTTGATGCGTAATCAGAGCAATATCATTGCCTGTGAGACCATGCTTCTTCAACAACGCATGGACCATATGTGGGAGCCCATGCATAGCAGACACCATGAAAGTCTGGTTGATGCCCTCCTCTGCGCTAATTGCATAGGTCGGTAGAGGAATGTTTTGTTTATCTACAAGAATACATGGTTTTCCATGAATGGTATTGACACGTACCTGCATAGTCATTGTGCCATATTGCTCACTAAGCGTTTGCGTCGCATAGTCAATCGGAACAAAATCTCCACCATGGCCAATGACAACCGCTCCGGCCCCATCGCCTATACTGAGCGCATGCCCTTGTGTATAATCCATGTACTTTGTCCAGTTGGTTCCACAGACAACCAAAGCATTCTTGCTATGCCCCGCAGCAATCGCTTCCCAAGCCTGGATAAAACTGATCAAAAAATTACTGAATTCGCTATTAATAGGGATGACCAGCGTTTGTTCAGGAAGCCTGAGCCCTTTGTGAACAGCATAAAGCGCATTTGGCGTGATATAAGATGATACTGAAGCATAACCATAGAGCCGATCAATATCTTCCGGTGCTAGGCGGGCTTGAAGAAGAGCCCAATGAGTAGCTTCGATCATCAACGTTTCTAGCTGTTCATTTTCATCTAAATAGCGTCTTTCCTTTAAGCCAACAAATAGATCTTTCTCTGCAATTCCACTCGAATTGACCGAATTTGCAATGTGCTGGAAAATGGGATCGTCATTGCGACGAACATGCGACGGAACACTATAGCCACACCCTAGTATGCCTATCGCTTGGTTTCTTCTTCTCACTGTGTTCTATTGCCTTCTACTTAATCAAAGATGAGCCAGCAGCCCGAAAATGCAGCGAATATTACGCTGCATTTGCTACCTAACGCTCTTTATACTTTACCAGCCAATACTTTTGGCTTTCCAAAGAAGGCACTTAGTGTGTTGGCACGTCGCTGCAATGAACGAGGAACTTCTTCGAGATCTACCAGCGCATCAATCACACATGGCTCCTGCGCCTCAAGAGCCCGACGAAGGCCGTCTTCAAAATCTTTAAGGTTTGTAACCTTGAATGATTGTACACCTAAACCACGGGCGATGGTACTTACATCAAGCGGTTTATGAAAAACGGTCGCGTGGGATTTTCCAAATAGGAGTGTTTCTCCATTATATACCATGCCGTGTGCACCATTATTCAAGACAACCCAGATCACGGGAATCTGGTAATCTGCAGCCGTATGGACTTCCATGCCATTCATAGCAAATGCACCATCACCAACCACTGCAACAACTGGTTTATCCGGAGCTGCGATCTTCCCGCCAATAGATGCAGCAACGGCATATCCCATAGAGGCAACATTAGTTGCAAAAAATACGGTTCCGGTTTGGCGTGCCTCATAATATTGACCAATCCAACTTAAACTATTTCCATTATCCACAAAGACCAGAGTCTCATCAGGTAACACCTCGTTCATCTTGGCAACAAGAGCCTGGGGTTTGAGTAACT
>CBJMBI010000780.1:0-2101 GCA_966427955.1 uncultured Ktedonobacterales bacterium | reverse complement strand
CTGATCTATCCTGACCAGTTACGTACTATGAAAACCGATCAGCTCGTCGTCTTATCGGAAAATCTACCCCCTGTTCGGGTGAAAGCGAAACCATACTTCAAGGAGCCTCATCTGAAAAAGCTTGTCAGTCTTCCGGTTGCCCTTCCTTCGCGTTCAGTTGACACAGCAGTAATGGATCAAGTGAGTATCGCAGGGATAGAGAAGGAGGAAGACAAGCAAGCGCTAGACGGAGGAGATTTGACAAAACTGACGGAAAAAGAACCTTCTGATGACTTCTTCCTACCCTAGGAGATGAGCTGAGAACATTGCAACAATGAAAGGGGTGATGCCTTGTGTCTACCAAACTTGAGCGTCTCTTGCATATGGATGCTTTGATACGTGATGGAAGCTATCACTCAAAGAAAACATTCATGGACCGTTTTGAAGTGAGTGAGCGCACTATTCATAATGATATTCAATTTCTTAGGAACAGACTCAATGCGCCATTAGGTTATAAAAGATCGTATGGTGGTTATTTTTACACTGATACAAACTGGAAATTGCCTGCATTTTTTGCCACAGAAGGCCAATTATCAGCTTTCTTTCTCAGTGTTGAACTGGCTCATTTACCTCGTTCTATACTGGTCGATCTACGCAAGGCCGCTCGTTTGAGATGTAAATGTTTGCCCAGTCATCAGGTGGCATGAGGCCCATCGCCGTGCGCCGGAACCCCTTTACACATGGCTTAAGAAGGCCGACCGCAAGCTGCTGCTCCATGGGAATCCATGCTACGTCATTGACAAGCTGCTGCTCAATTGCTTGATACTCCTTGAAACGCTTGTTTTGATCCTGTAAGACATCAGCCTGTTCCATACGAACTTGCAGAGCTTGCTGTTGGGTCGCATTCTTACTCTTATTCTGCCCGTAGTTCATCCCATTTTGAGCTGCATCCTTCCCAAAGAGCAAGGTCGTCCAGTTCTGTGGGTCCGGGTAGTCAGCACTCCAGGCAGGACCAGAGTAGAATGACAAAGAATTGTTAGCACCTTTTACTTGTTCATTAAGCAGTATGCCAAAATCCACGTCGTACGCACTGACTGTAATATTCAATACGTCCTTCCATTCCTGAAGTAGTTCGAGCATCTCATCTTTTGCTGCCTGAATACCACCACTGGCATAGGTTAACATGATTGGTGGTATCTGAGAGGTGTTGCTCCATCCTTCTTCTTTCAATCCCTGCTGAAGCAGTTGCTGTGCTCTCTTGGGATTGCCTGTCAGGTTGGTTGTGCCGTCTGGACCTTTGAGATCCGGGTTATAGCCAGGCATACCCTGTGGAATAATATGGTTGGTAGCAATGAATAGACCCTTCCAGATCTTGTCCACAATCTTTTGCTTGTTAATGGCTAATGCAAAGGCTTGGCGAATGTGGATGTTGTCAAAGGGCTTTTGCTTGTAGTTCATCGTGTAGTAGTTGATGGCTAATGTCACGTGGTGAACATAATCCGGGCGTGACTTAGCTTGGTCGAGATGGATCAGTGGAATGCTTGTGTTATGGAGCCGATTGACGAGATAGTCTAAGTACACTGCATCCTGCTGTCTGTAAAAAGCAAGGATGACTTCCTTCAACTGTGGCTTGGGACCATAGTAGTTGGTATTAGGCACGATGTCGAGTTCTTTCTGGTGAACATACTTTTTCACCTTGAAAGGACCAGTACTACCACCCTCCGTTAGGTGATCAGTCCAACTGCTGCCATATTTTTCAATCAGCGATCGTTCAACTGGATAGGCGGCTGGTCGTGTCAATGTATAGAGGAAGAAGGCAACGGGCTGGGAAACCTTGATGGCAATTGTGTTGGGATTAGGTGTGATCAGGCTGGTGCCAATGATTGATGAGATTGTACCGCTGTTGAGCTTGTCTGAATCCTTGATATAGCGCAAATAGTACGGAGCCACAGGTGACTTGGTCTCCTTTTGCAGAGCCCGGTTGATACTCCAGGCAATATCATGCGAGGTTAATGGTTTCCCATCACTGAACTTCAGGTTGGGTTTGAGGTGGAAAGTCCAGGTCAGACTACTTGGCGAGAATTCCCAGGAATCAGCCAATTGTTTCTGAACATTTCCGTTG
>CBJMBI010000779.1:0-2104 GCA_966427955.1 uncultured Ktedonobacterales bacterium | reverse complement strand
TCTATCATAGCTATCTAGCTATAATAAATTACAAATAGGCAATGACAGAAGAAGTAAGCTACGATCCCTGTTACAGAGAGTCTGGAGTTGGTGTAATCCAGATACAAATCGCAAGCTGAAAATCACTCTAGAGCCACGAGCCGAAATCATGCAAGTAGGCCACGTCGGTACCTTCCCGTTACCATGAAGGTTGGCAATCCGATTGCGCTCTTGAAATCTCGACAATGATGATCTACCGAGATTGAAAGCGATGCAATTGGATTGGAGATAAAAAAGTGAACCAGTGCATTCTTTTGCGTATACACTGTGTTAATTGTGGGTGGTACCACGGGAGTTGCTCTCGTCCCAGGTGGACGAGAGTTTTTTATTGTTTTGAGGAGAACACAGGCTGCTTATGAAAACCAAACTCCTTTACCATACAAACAGCTATATGTACGAGTGTACTGCCAAAGTCGTTGCCGTCGATGGCGATGATATAGCACTAGACGCTACCATATTCTATCCAGGCGGTGGTGGTCAAATGGCAGATCACGGCGTTATCTCATGGGAAGATCAGATCTACCAAGCCACTGTGCTGGCAATGAGCAAGCACGATTCTGTCGTCTGGCATACGCTCAACTGCCCTCCTCCTCCTGTAGGGACCGAGGTCGTTGGCACCATTGACTGGGATTTCCGTTATCAAATGATGCGTACTCATACCGCGCTCCACATCCTCTGCGGTATCATCTGGAAAGAGTTTGGAGTCCAGGTTACTGGTGGGCAGATGCACCCAGATAGAGCACGGATGGACTTTGCGATGGAGAACTTGAATAAGCAGCGTGTTGAGTACATTGAAGATAAAGTAAATGAAGCAATCGAGGCAGATTATCCTATCCGTGTCTACACATTACCACGCGCTAAGGCTCTTACTGTACCAGACCTCGTACGTACAAAAATTAATTTGCTGCCTGCTAACATGGAAGAGGTCCGTATTGTCGAAATCGTTGGCCTTGACCTACAAGCCGATGGAGGAACACATGTTAACCATACGAAAGAGGTTGGCGGTATTCGCATTACTAAAACAGAGAATAAGGGCAGAATTAACAAACGTTTAGAAATTGAGCTTACCAGCCGTTAGCATTTTTTAAGCTTATTAAGTATATTTATTCCGTCATCATGGAATAGAGGAGGTCACAGTGTCAGTGAAATCAAGTGCATTCAAACCTGTCGTCGCGGCAGACCGCGTTGATTATCCCGCGTTAGAACGTGCTATTCAGCAATGGTGGGATGATCATAATATACTTCAGATGTATTTGCAGCATAACGAGCATAGCGATAAACAATACTCGTTTATGGACGGTCCGATTACCGCTAATAACCCGATGGGCGTCCATCATGCTTGGGGACGCACCTATAAAGACCTTTATCAGCGCTTCAAGACTATGCAGGGCTATAAACAGCGGTATCAAAATGGTTTTGATTGTCAGGGACTCTGGGTCGAGGTTAATGTTGAACAGGATCTGGGACTGAAAACTAAACGCGAGATCGAAGCATATGGGATCGCCGAGTTCGTCGAGCGTTGTAAAGAGCGCGTCTTCACGTTCGCTAAACGCCAAACTGAGCAATCCATCCGCTTGGGTTATTGGATGAATTGGGGCCATGATTACTATACTCTTTCTGAAGAGAATAACTTTACTATTTGGCATTTCCTCAAAAAATGCAAAAATCGTGGCTTGATATATAAAGGGCGGGATGTCATGCCATGGTGTCCACGCTGCGCTACAGGTATTTCTAATATGGAGATGGAGACCGAAGGATACAAGGAGCTATCTCACTTGAGCCTTTATGTCCGTTTTCCACTGATAGATCATCCTGGTGAATACTTACTCGTGTGGACGACGACTCCTTGGACCCTGGCAGCGAACGTTGCAGCGGCTGTTAACCCCGAGCTTTCTTATGTCAAGGTTGAGCAAGATGGGGAGTTTTACTATCTAGCTGAACAACTCCTTCCTATTCTCAAAGCGCTTAAGGGACGCGATAAAGGAGATTATCGCGTTGTTGAAACGCTCACAGGCCGCGATATGCTCGGCTGGAGCTATCGAGGTCCTTTCGATGAGTTACCCGC
>CBJMBI010000778.1:0-2107 GCA_966427955.1 uncultured Ktedonobacterales bacterium | reverse complement strand
TGATGCGGTTTTGTAATGGACACCGATCAATTGATCCAGCTTCTGATTGATTACAGCTCTTTCTTGATTTTTTCTCTCCCGCTGTCTCACGTCCAGCATAGTTTTGAGTACCGTCACGACCAACCTTGTAGCTGGATCGGAGACTAACTTATCAGAAAGTGCTAGGATAGATTTGCAAATGCTTTCTGTGCTTTCCAAAACATCTCCTGATCCTCCTGCTAGTCCAGGGTGATCCTTATCATAATGATCTTGCAGAATAATTTGCTTCTCAACGTGCTGGCCATTCTCGCCAATAGGTATTGATTCGAGCCACCTCTCAGCCTCGGGAGAGAGCGGGTGTTTCCCTTTGTCGAGAGTGCTTGGGAGAACTGAGGAGATCTCGTTCATGCTGGCTGTGTCTAAATGGAGACTCGTGGTCCTCAGATGGTAGTTACGAAGCTCTTGGAGGCGATTTGGGGATGATGTATCTGATGATTGCTTCTCGGTTCGGTTCTGAGGACGTTTGTTTGGATCATCTGGTGAGAGGTTTTTGAGTTTCATGTGAGTATTCCTTTCGTGATTAGAGTTAAAACGGTATTTTTCTTAAAATCTGTAAAATGAGCATAACAATGCCGCAATGAGGCATGCTCCATTGCAGCTCGATGATGATGTTCTACTGACCAATCAGTTCACATGGTTGTGTGCTCAGGGCTGATGAGCAGATGTTTTCTTCAAAACCAGCTCATGATCATCTGGGGAAGCATCTTGGGGAGATGAGTTGCTCTTGCCGCGTGTGATCGTGCGTGGGCTGGAGAGGCTCTCTAATCGGGAGAACCATCAGTGTGGCTCAGTGGGAGGGTCTGGACAATTCCCTCTGGCAAGCGGCCTTCTGCTGCGAGAGATCCTTCAACGAATATGCTTTTCTCACGGGACATAATGATTTTCCCTTTTATGAAGTAGTAATAACACAGATATCAAAAACTACAAGACGTTTACTTCCTTTATAACTATACTCAACTAGTTCTCTCTTTGTCAAGGGCAAATTTGCATCGATGCATCGATTTCTGCTAAAATAGCTTTGTCTTCGAAGATGGCGTGTGCTATACTGACGGGAGAAGCTCATCTCTCTGTTTGCTCATCATGCATATAAGTATCTCACCTCATCGAGAGCACTGTGGTGGCATGAGTAATCAGACAACGTGATAAATGGCAGTGGAAAGGGATAAGATAGCATTGGATGCAATACCTCATGAGCAATTCTCTGGCAAACAGGCTCGTGGATCGAAGGAGCAGAAAACGCCTGTGGAGCCTCAGCCAAAAGTGGATGCACAGCCATTCGATAACCTTACCAAAGCATTATTCGGGCTAGACGGTGCCCAAATCATTCCGGAATTGGTACCTGGAGTCCAAGTGGAAGCGGCACAGAATATCGAGATCGACCGCAGCAAACTCAAGGCTGACCTCGTCTTTAAGATCTTTTACAAAGGTTTGCTAGCAATTCTCAACCTTGAGTTGCAGAGTGGCGCGGATCGTTACATTGGTGCAAGACTGCTGCAATATATGGCAGGATTGCGCGACTTCTACAAGAACGTGCCTATTCTGTGTGTCGTGATCTACCTGTTTAGATGTCGAGTCGAGATGCCGCCCTATATCATTGAATGCGCTGATAAAAGATCGGTTGTGTTCGACTACGATGTGATCCGGTTGTGGGAAGTTGAGAGCGAATGGATTGTCAACAAACGGCTCGTTCCCCTCTATGTTCTGCTTCCGGGTACCAAAGCACCTACGGTTGACCTTTTAAAGAAAGCGCTTCATGAGATGTTCCAAGTCTATGAGCGCCACGAACTCGGATATCGTTTTGGTTGGTTCTACATGATATTGCGCAGAACCGATACGATGTCTGAGGGAGAGAAACAAATCATAGAGAAGGAGTTGAAAGTGCAATACAACTACCAAGAACTCATCGAAGATGATCCCGTTATCCAGAACCTTCTTACTGAGAGAGAGTTGAGAGGCGAAGCTCGGGGTAAGGCTGAGGGCAAGATTGAAGGTCTACAGGAATCGATCTTGAATTTCCTGCAAGCTCGGTTTCCTGCCTTGGCCGCTACATCTAAAGTGCAACAAGCCG
>CBJMBI010000777.1:0-2108 GCA_966427955.1 uncultured Ktedonobacterales bacterium | reverse complement strand
GTAAGCACTGCGAGGGTGGCTCCTGCAAGTAGTTGGGCATCGTCACCCCTATCAACCACAGACTCCCCATCTAAGAGCGCAGCCATAATCAATTGGGCAGTCACCTCGTCTGCATCAGACCATGTCTCAATGTCTTGAATGCTATGGTCGTCGAGGGCTTGAAGCTTGGCAGTCGCAAGGTAGGTACCCACCTGACGAGCAGACTGTTGCATATCTGAGAGTGGGCGCTGGGTATCAATGGGTATCCACACATCGTTAGTCAATGCAACTTCACCCTGTATCTCTACGGTATTGCTTCCTCGAGCACAGAGGATAGCGATTTGCTCTAATTGGTTGATATAGCTTGTTCGTGTCTGTGGGGAGAGGTCTTTGAGGTTTTCAATCACCCCAATCGCCAAGTGGAGCCGCAGAATATCAGTGGGATGTGGGTCAAGAGCCAAAGGATTTGGACTGCTTGGAGCAACGCCTGACCGAGTACCCAATGAAGGGATCGGAAGCCCATCGCCACGATTACGAAAAGCCGCAAAAAAGGCCGACTGGTTCAGCACGAACACTGGGCCAATATTTAACAAACCATAGACATCGGCAGCAGCCTCATCCATCCAATAATTCCAGAGCAATCCATCGAGCAGGCGGCCTTCTGGTGGTTGATCTGGTCGTAGGAAACCAAGACCAAACGAAGCAAGGATCTCTCTCTTCAACTCAGGCAGAAGGTCTGGAACAGCATGCGTGATATCATGTCCACCCGTCTCATGAGCAAGGGTTGCCCAAAGCAGTGGATCATGACGATATGTGGCTGGCAGACTCACTACGCCAATAGGAGCACCAATCAACTGGTTCACCTGATCTGAAGGGATAGTAAACGGCCCAAGAGCGCCAGACTGCTGGAACATCGCCAAAGGAGGGAGCGGGGCATCAAATGGCACATCTATTGCTGCCATTTTCTCCTTTGACAAAAATGAGCGGTACAAATTCGAGATGACTGCCAAAAAGCGGTCAAGTGGTTGCCAGATGTCTTTTCTCAATCCATGCTCATACACGACACCAGTCAATGTCTCCAGAGTGGGTGTATCCTGTAGTCGCTGTATGATCACAGATAAATTCTTCAGAAGTGGCTCCACATAATTGTCACGATAGATCTGTGGGAGGAACACGCGCCCTCTGCGAATCGCTTGTTCAAGGTCATCATCACTAGGACGTATTGGCGGGCCATCTCCTAAGAGATCAATGGTTGCAAATTTTTCACAAAGCTGTACAAACCCACTCGTATCATTTGCCATGAGTTCTCTCCTCTTTATAACTATTGATGCTCTTTTTGCAGTACCTGAGTGTATGTGGGATGAAGCAGACCTTTCACCCGAGAGTTTGGTAGACAGAAAATGAACTCAGACTCTCAATGAGCATCATTTGAGTGAAAAACAGAGACGTTCGGGAACAGGCCAGACAATAGCATTACGTGTCTAGGTATTTCCTTCTACCAGTAGTATATCGTGCACAAAAAATAGGGAGAGACAGGTGTTTATCACTGTGTGGAGGGTGCTACTCGGCCTCCTTGGGAAAAAGAGTCAATCTGAACACTTTGTCATTCATCACGAGACAACTTGACACGAAATGAGTCTCACAATGCAGAGACCCTCTGTATACTAGCCTTAGACTCTCTTTCCCAACCAGAACATTTGAGTTCTCAAGTCATGCGATAGAAAATTGAAAGGAAAAACAAGATGGTAACGAGTATCGCTGATCCAGAAGTGCGACAAACACTGAGCAATGCGCGAGGTGGTGCACGACAACATCCTCCTGTACCTTTTCAGGTGGTCCTCGATGGTCAACCAGTCCAGGTACCTCCACCCTTTCCTTCACCACTGGAATGGCGTGATCAATGGATCTATTTCTTGATGGTAGATCGCTTTAACAATCCCCAGCAAGCTCCACTTCATCCACCGTATGATAATGTCATCAATACATTTCAAGGGGGACCTTCAATGGAGTAAGAGCCCAGCTCCCCACCGATGACGGGGTTCGGCTCCGCAGATCATGGTGGTTTTCCGCAATCTTGCCATCATACTTATTCATCATCAAGGCTCTTCTCAGATTGCCACAACCAGAGG
>CBJMBI010000776.1:0-2112 GCA_966427955.1 uncultured Ktedonobacterales bacterium | reverse complement strand
GTCCTCCTGGCTACTCTGGAGATGAAATGCTAGTTCTGGCATCCTCCTCTTTAAGCTTATCATTACCCACAACTCTGGATAGCTTCCTGAGAGGGAAAAGAGTGAAGGAGGAGCCACATGGAGGCTAAGTCATCTAAACGGCGTAAGCCGCGCCAAATGGTTTGAACGCCAGGTTCGCCATCACTTTTGCGAGCGAGGAAGCCACCAAGTTTGGCCACTAAACATGTAGCTTCATGTAAAGAAGGCGGTGTAGTGGGAATCACGTTTGTCTTATAGATAAAAGCGTGAAGAGCTTGCCATTCATGGGTCAGGAAAACCACTTCACATGATGTATCAGGAGTGACTCGTGCCAAATAGGTGAGATGTAAGAGTCGCCAAGCCACCACGCAATAGAGTGCTAACGCCCGTTCCAACCTTTCCGCTGTTTCTAATTGCAGCTTTTCCAGGTGACAACCACTTTTGAGGACAAAATGATAGCGTTCGATTAACCAGCGGAAACGGTACCAGAGGACACATTGTGCAGCCTGTTGAAATGTCTCAACAGCTAAGGTGGTAAGCAAGAGCCACGGAAGTCGGGGTTTCGCCCTCTGGCGGATTGACCTGTGTGACCAGAAGAGCGGTGAAAGTGACAGAGGCATGCTCATACTTTTTCTTCTTTTTCGCAGGAACGAGAAGCTGGACGGTTCGCCAGCGTACTGCTAAAAAAACGTCTCTTGCTGGTTTTCCTGGTTGGTGTTCTAAATGAGTCGTTATAAGCTGATCTGCTGCTGGAAGAGCTTTCACACTCTCCCAGAGCTTTCTCGTCTCAGTACCCTCAACCTGGACCAGACGATCCTGAACGGCCCGAATAAGAAGATCCATATGGGAGACGCGTGGAAGTGCAAAAAGTTCGAAAATATCAGCTTCCCGGTCAGCAACAGTGATAATATGTGCTTCTACATCTACCGCTTTGCTCGTCGCATCAAGGCTTTGCAGCCAGCGATAACTTTCTTTCTCCTCAATTGGTAATTTCTTGTGCTCTTCTTTTGTTCTCTTTTTCTCTGGATCACGATTCCATACCTGCTGATGCACAAGACCCAAGGGAATCCCATCAGAACTCACAGCAAGCACGGAATGCACGTGCATGCCATTGCTTCCATTTCCGTCAATTGGTCCTAGACCACTTGTGGCTTGATGCATGGTGTAATTGAGCAATGTCGTATCCTGAACAGCCAACACTGTCTTATATTCTTTCACTCTCTCTACCGTTTTCTCTCGATGTGCAGATCGAATAGCTTCTGGTGTGACCTTCTCGTGATCCAAGAAACGATAGGCCGCTTTTGTGCTTGCCCAATCTTCACAAGCTTGTGGGATACTTGCTTCTGGTTTTGCCGCCAAATCACTCACTAAGCTCACAAATCGCTTTGTTAATCTCTTATCGCCAAAATCTGCTCTTCCTAGCTCCTCTTGCATCCACTGATCCATTCTTGCTCTCTCCTTTCCGATCCTTTTAGTCTTCTTCTTTCCTCCTTTCCTGTCAACGAGATGGGACCTTCTGGCTAGCCGGAGGGCCTTTTCAACTTATGGGTAATGATAAGTCTTTTAAGACGGGGATGAATGGGCCTACCTTTTTTGGGGATGGGGCATGGGAAACCCTTTCTGAATGAAAGAATGTTCATTTTCCTCTTGTATACCATGAATATTTGTATATTGACATGTGTGAGATAATATACCCATATTCGCGAAAGGAGCAAGCAGCCGTGTTGGTCTACGAGTACAAGTTGGATGGGAGCAAGAGACAATTTGCTTCCATCGAAGAGGCTCTTCGGACTGCCCAGTTCATCCGTAACAAATGCTTGCGGCTGTGGATGGACAATCCAGGAACCTCCAAAAACGACTTGCAAGCCTATTGTGCAGTACTTTCCAAAGAATATCCTTTCGCTTCTCGTCTCAATTCTATGGCTCGTCAAGCGTCGGCTTCTCGTACATGGTTTGCCATCTCCCGCTTCTACGAGAATTGTAAGAACAAGAAACCAGGGAAAAAGGGATACCCCAAGTTCCAGCGCAACAACCGGAGCGTGGAGTACAAGACCAGTGGATGGAAGCTTGACGATGATGGACGCCATATCATCT
>CBJMBI010000775.1:0-2115 GCA_966427955.1 uncultured Ktedonobacterales bacterium | reverse complement strand
AGCCATTCGTAGACGATGATGCCAAGAGCATATTGATCGCTAGCGGGACGTGCTTGAGCCTGAATCTGTTCAGGGGCCATGTAGGGGATTGTGCCAACAGGAACCTGTGTGCTCATGGAAGAGGTACTATGGGCAGTAGCGGCAATACCAAAATCGCTGAGCAAAATGGTGTTGCGTTGACCGATGAGCATGTTTTCGGGTTTGACATCCCGGTGAATGAGCTTCTGATCGTGGGCATACTGCAATGCGTCTGCAACTTGCTGTACATAGGAGACGACAGTCGAAATGGGGACACGCTCACCTTTGGGGTGCCGTTTGCGGAGTGTACCATCAGCACAATAGTCCATCACCAGGAAAGGGATGCCATTGGAGACATCGAAATCCAGCACGCGCACGATGTGGGGATGGATGAGCTTGGCAATAGTTTCGGCTTCGTGCTGAAATCCCTTGATCTCTTCGTCTGAAAGATGGGCATGCAGGACTTTGATCGCGGCCTGCATGGAGAGACGTACATGTTGGCCTAGGTAGACCTCGGCGAAGCCTCCGCGTCCCAGCAAACTAACCAGCCGATAATTCCCCAATTGTTGCCCGATCAAATCCTTCGTCACGGTATATGCTTTCCTCTCAAGGTGATTTACCAACCATTGGTGCACGAGCAGTGTAGCAAATTGAAGATGATGAGTCAAGAAATTACAGCACCCTTCATAGCGCTTCAGAAGGTTCTTTTTTTATGACTATTTATACTAATACTGACAATCTTATTACAAGCTGGAAAAAAGGAAAAGAGAAATGTATCTATCTGTGAAGCGCGTTTGGCGGTTAAAAACGGCTGTCATCTTATTGAGTATTCTTAGTATTTTGGGACTTGGCATCTCACTTTGGTTGAGATATACAATACGCCCAACATTTACCTATCCTCCGACAAACTCGAAGATGGTCACTGATAATTCCAGAGGGTTGCTTCAAGGTAATTCTCAAGGAGCAAAGGTGGCACAGACTCCCCCCACGATTGATTTTGGACTTGTCGATATTAATGCCCAAAGATATGGAACTGAATATGGCGCTTGGGGCAATGTGGTGTATGGGCCTGACGGGAAATATTATTTTTGTTTTGGTGATCACTCTTCCTCGCAAGGTGGACAAGATGGATCTTTGCTCGTATCTTTTGATCCAAAAACGAAAAAGCATGAAATACTTTTATTCTCAAAAGATTTGTTTGGTCCAAGTGGTGAAGGCAAATGGCATGGTCGGCCAGATATCGATCCCAGCAGTGGCGACATGTATTTGATTGGCTTCTATCATGGACATGTCGTTCACTATAACATTTATACAAAGCAAGCCAAGGACCTTGGCGCACCCGTTCCAGGTTCTGGTTGGCCTGAATATACATGGGATTGGCAAAGGCAGAGACTGTATGGTGTTGGGGATGGTCGAGGAAGTGTTCTTGTTTATGACACGCAAAACAAAAGGGTCATTCATCAAGGCCAACCAGTTGATTCTCTGACTAGTAAGCCGTTTGAATGGGATTCTCGTGCTAGGTTGTTGGACCGCGAAACAGGTAATCTCTATGGGACTGATTCTAGTAATCATCTAGTCAAATATGATCCTGCAACCAACAAGTTTGCAATCCTAAAATCCACGTTGTCGTCTAGACTTAGAGCCTGGACTAATCAGAAAGATGCGGATGGAGCTTTCTGGATTTTTGATGATCGGGGAGATGTCTATAAGTTTTATCCCAAACAGGACCGGGTAGAATACAAACGGAAGAATTGGGGATCAAAGGGTTGGTATGCGGCCTTTTTAGAAAGAAGTCCTGACGGGCATTATCTGTACTACAGTCTTTCATCCCATGCCTCTTCACAAGGAGAGCCAATTATTCAGTACAATACGCGCACAAACCAAATAAAGGTAATTGCCTTTTTGGCTAACTATTATGCAAGTGTCCACCACTATCAAACTACAAAAATATATGGTGGAGCACTTAGTCCAGATGGGAGTTCATTGTTTGTGATCAGTAATGGCAATCTTGTAAATGGTCCGCGCATTCCTTCCATGTTTGATATTCATATACCTGCTTCAGAAAGAGTGTGATGTATTGCTGGCCAAAACTGTATC
>CBJMBI010000774.1:0-2116 GCA_966427955.1 uncultured Ktedonobacterales bacterium | reverse complement strand
ATGAAATGTATTATTTGTGATATCGGAGAAACCGAGCCAGGGATGGCAACAGTTACTCTCCAGAGGGATGGAACGATCATCGTTTTCAAGAACGTCCCTGCCGATGTGTGCCAAGTGTGTGGTGAGGCATATACCGATCAGGAGGTTACTCGTCGGTTGCTTCAAGTTGCCAATGAGGAAGCACAAAAAGGTCCCAGGGAAGAGTTTATTCAGTATATTGCATAGGATATTCTTGGCTATTCTGAATATTGCGAAGGGTAGGTTGAGATCATGTCACTTGATCAGCTAAGGGAAGTTTACGAACGAGCGGGAAAGCTCTCTCTCAAAAACCAAGACATTCTCGTAAAACAAATTTTGAAGACCATTGAGGAGATGGAAGCAGAGGAAGAGTGGGATGCACTGTTCAAAGATCCAAGATCTTCAAAGCTTTTAGAAAAACTTGTGAATGAGGCACATGAAGAGCAATTGGCTGGTAAAACGATGGAAGGCGGTTTTGGAAGGGATTGAAAAGTCGCTGTACTGAGACGTTTTGGAAACTCTTTGACCGCCTCCATCCTGATACACAAAAGCAAGCGGATGCGGCCTATGCACGATTCAAAACCAATCCATATCATCCGAGCTTGGACTTTAAGTGCGTCAATCGCCAAAATCAAATCTATTCTGTACGTATAGGTATACATTACCGTGCGTTAGGGGAAAAGAGTGGGGATACCATCCTGTGGTTCTGGATAGGCAGTCATGAGAAATATAATCATCTCCTCTCGGAACTCTGACCATTTTCCCGTATAGCGATGGAAAAATGGTCAGAGCCTAGCAGAGAAGAATGTATTCAGTATATTGCATAGGATGTTCTTGGCTCTTCTGAAGGTGCCATGCCCTCGTTGAATGACTATAGTTTGTTTATACGCTCATACTCTCGAATGATATGGTCCCCTAGATATTCAATGGACTCGAACATGGGCTTTAAGACGATTTTCTTGCTTTTTCGGCATGTAATTATATATCTGAGTGGGGATTGTGCTTTCTCTGCTTTTCTGATCTGATTCCAGAGGCAAACATCGACTTTTTTGCCGTGAGTATAGACAAAACCATCTGAGTAGAGGTAGACGCGCCAGGAGCGATGAAAATTTGGATACAATATAAACCGTACACCGACTGCTACTTCTAATACTAAACTTATTGCAAATAATAACCCTATGTTGTATTTAAATAAACAATATGCCGCTAATACTTCCATTAATGGAATTAATCCTAATATAGCTATTAGGCATTCTGAAATTTCTATCCCATTTTGCACTCTTCTTCTGATTCTGCTTTTAATAATCCTACCAATCCAATAAAACCTGTAACTGCTAAAACTAATGATAATAATGGCCATGCAGCTAATAATCCTACTATTGCTCCTACTGCTATAATTAGGCAAGATATTCCTAAGAGAATGTTGATGACCTTATATTCAACTCTAAACTCATCTAGAGGCGTACCAAGTTGATAGGTTGTAGCAAACTGGTATGCCTGGGAGGAAAACAGCCCTTTCCCTTTAGGTGAGATGTGGTGTTGGCTGGGCTGTTTGGGGTCTACCTGCTGAAGTAATTGTTGTTTCTGAGAAGGGATTTGTTGTTGTGTGGGTTGGTTAGCATCTTGTTGCAAGGGGGGGCTTTTGAGCTGCTTAGTACTGAGTTTGAGCACAGCAGCAAAAGCAGAGGCAAATTCCTTGACGGAGGGAAAGCGATCCTGCGGTTTCTTCGCAAGTGCTTGTAGGACGACTTTGTCAAGTGTTGGAGGAAGAGAAGGATTAATGGTGCTAGGAGGTTCTGGATCAATCTTATTGCGCATATAGGGTATCACATGTGGCAATGCGCCCTGATATGGCGTGCGTCCAGTCAGCAGTTTGTAGATCATAATACCCAGAGCATATTGGTCGCTGGCAGCGACGGGGGCGCCTTCGATTTGTTCGGGAGCCATATACTCGAAGGTGCCACGGGGAGTGGCGCTCAGTTTGGAGGTGGTGGCAATCTTGGCGACGCCGAAATCAGCGAGTAGCAGATTGGGTAATTGAGACGGCGGTGTTTGGCGGCGTACCAGAAAATTGGCTGGTTTGATATCCAGGTGCAGG
>CBJMBI010000773.1:0-2116 GCA_966427955.1 uncultured Ktedonobacterales bacterium | reverse complement strand
CATCTATTGCATGAGATTTATCAAAATCTCTCTGCTGGGCAGAAAACCAGAGTGAACTTTGTAAAGTCTCTCCTTAATGATCCTGAATTATTATTGATGGATGAGCCAACCGCATCTCTTGATCCAGATATAGCTGATAAAACACTGTCTCTGATTGAAGACTTGAAAAGGTCGCGAAATCTGGCGATCTTATATACCAGCCATAATATGGAAGAGATTACGAGAATTTGTGACGAGGTAATCTTTTTAGATCACGGGAAAATTGTGGCTCAAGATACACCATTAAATTTGACAAGAAGCATATCAGGGGCTCAGTTGTGTCTTACATTTGGTAATGGCAAGGATGCAGTGGACCAATATCTCAAAGTAGGTCGGTATAGTTATAAATTTATTGATAATAATGTAGTTATTATTGAGATAGAAGCTGACCATATTCCAAAGCTACTAGTAGATATCAGCAAAACGGATCTTGAGATAAAAGATCTTGAAATTAGGAAACCAACACTTGAGGATGTTTTTTTGCAGATTGCCAGGGGAGGGAAGCGTGTCACTGCGTAGGATCCAATCAGTTTTGTTGCAAGAATTGTTTATTACAGCAAGATCAATGGAGGTAATATTTGATATATTTGTTTTTTCATTGATTTCCCTTTTCCTTTTTGGTTTTTTATCTCTCTATCTAGTTGGAACACAAAACACATTGGCGGCTAAATTTCTCTTACTGGGTATGCTTTTATGGGATATTATACGCATTATACAATACTCCATATCTATGGGCAGTCTTTGGAATATCTGGGCAAGAAATCTCTGTAATATGTTTATAGCCCCTCTGCATGTTATCGAATATCTTTCTGCTCATACACTATCTGGAATTGTTAAAGCAGTTGCTGTTTTTGTGTTAGATTCTATAATTGCAATGGGTATATTTCATTTTAATATTTATCAGGTTGGATTTCTCAATCTCTTAATATTTTTTCTTAATCTATCCATTTTTGCTTTTGTAACTGGTATTATAATCCTTGGCTTAATTTTTCGTTATGGCATGAGAATACAGTCGTTTGCTTGGGGAGTGGTTCCTATTTTGCAGCCGTTAACCGCAGCTCTTTTCCCAGTAAAAGTATTAACGCCTCCCTTACAAGCATTTGCTTATCTCTTTCCATGTACCTATGTATTTGAGGCTGCTCGCTATAGTTTAGGCAGTGGGAAAAGAGATTGGTATTCTATTGAGATAGCCTTTTTCTTAAATGTGCTCTATGTGGTTCTATCAATTCTGTTTTTCATGATGATGTTTCGCAGTGCAAGGAATTCTGGCCAATTTGCCAGAAATGAGTCATAGTCGATGTCTTACTATACGGACTATTGCCTCGGCGATCAAGATGAAGAACAGGTCGAGAGCGAGCAGGACCAACAAAGCAAAGTCAATACGTGAAGCTATGAGTTCTACAACTGGGACGAGTGGTAGCAGATATCCAAAGTACCAGAGAGCGATCAAAAGCAACACAAGGAATATTGATACGTCTACTACAAACCAGCGTGCGCCTTGCCAATCTTGTCTACTAGGCCAGAGTTCGGAAGTAATGGTAAGGATCAAGTAAGGTGCAAAGGTCAGTGTCCACCAAGGCCAACCAGGACGGATGAGTTGTAGGTGGTCATGTGTATCAAGAGGAAAGTTCCAGAGGTAGTAACCAGTAGCGACCCAATAGAGAAGGATGAACATGGCCGTTCCACCGAAGAGAGGAGCAATCCCACTAAGACCATCACCAACCTCGCTCATAAAGCGTCCCTTAGGACGTACGTATTGAACTTCACCTAATTGCAATGAGGTTGGTCCTTGTTTGCGCACCATTCGGCCATTCGAGGTCTCTTGTACTTTTGGCTTGATGCGAAAAAGTGTAATGCTGGTGATGCGGAAGCCATAGCCTGAAAACAAATAGATGACAGCTGCATGACTCAACTCATGCACAATCACCCCAGGAGCATTGATCCAGAACCAGATATACCGTCCTTTCTCTCCCATTAGCCGATAACCGATCTCATCCACGCGCTGGCGTAGTATTTTGCGCGTGAAACGTAAGGTCATGAAGAGGACAACTACTCCCACACAGATCAGCCAAGGCTC
>CBJMBI010000772.1:0-2117 GCA_966427955.1 uncultured Ktedonobacterales bacterium | reverse complement strand
TGTCTTCTAATATTCAGTCGACAAAAGATTCCGTTTATACTCAGTCCTCATTTGAGGATAGACTTTCTAGTGAGTATCAAACTCACTCACTCGCAATACCACATCCTCAGGCAGCATTTGCTCGGCACGAAACCTTCCATCCTCGTTTTGGTTGGATAAAAAAAGGATTTGATCGGACATGCCAAAACGGAAAAGTCTTTTTGCGAGACGATGCAACGACCGTTCTTGGAGTTGGCAAGAATATGGTTCGATCTATTCGTTACTGGTGTAATGCATTCAAGGTCTTGGTAGACATCCACGAGAAAACTGGTCGTGCGAGGGAGAGTCTTGTTACTCCGTTTGGAGCAAAATTACTTGCTGAGGATGGGTGGGATCCCTACCTCGAAGATCCAGCATCTCTCTGGTTACTTCATTGGTATTTGCTAAAGCCTCCCTGTTATGCAACTACTTGGTACTTCACCTTTACTTGCTTTAGACGTCCTGAATTTTCTTTTGAGAGCCTACTAAGTGCCCTAACTGAATATGTTCGCCAGCAATTCCCTCAACAAAATGTCGCAGAGTCTTCTTTTCAAAAAGATATTTTTTGCCTTCTGCACATGTATACTTCCCCCAAAACTCGTGTTACTGCTATTGAGGACCTCGTTGATAGTCCATTTGCCACACTGGGTCTGATTGAAGCAGAAAGAGATGGAAAGTATTATTCCTTTCACATAGGGTATAAAAACACGTTGCCTGCCGAAATTGTTATGGCTGCCTGTCTTGAATTTGCAGATATTGTTGGAAAGGGTGAGAGAACGATTTCTCTTTCACGTTTACTCTATGAAGAAGGGAGTCCTGGCACGGTGTTTAAACTCACTGAAAGTACTCTTTCTGATGCCATTGAACAAGTAGCACGAAAGGACCAACGCATTTCTCTCTCAAATACAGCAGGCATCATTCAACTTGTTTTTACACAACAGCCAGCTATTTTGGCAGAGGCTCTTTTAGATCAATATTATCAACGTGAATGGTAAGGAATAGACTATGGAACAGAAATTTTCTGACGTTATTTCGTTGAGGCGTCGCTACACTCGGTCCATTAATCTTGAACGGGACCTTACCGTTGTCGATAGCGTTTTAGGCTATATTCCTACCTCCTGGGCAGTTGGCGCTTGTGAGCGAATTATTCATGCGCTCACAACGAGAAATGCTATACGAGCATGGACTATCACGGGCGTGTATGGGACAGGTAAATCAGCTTTTGCTCATTTCTTATCGGCTCTCATCGCACCAAAAGCTGATCCAATTCACATCAATGCTCAGTCTATTTTGGAACATCACCTTGGTTCCAATCATCCTCTCGTTTCTCATCTGAAAGATCATCTGCCAGAAACTGGCTTTATTCGAGCTGTTGCTACAGCACAAAGGGAGCCTCTTGGATATACTATTATCCGCGCCTTACGTTGTGGGTGCGAGCTTACCTGGTCCGACACCTTTGAACAGCAGCAATGTGCTCCCAGGTTTGAGTACTTTGCCAAAAAGATGCAGAGTAGCCAGAAGATTACAAACCAGGAAATAGTTCACTTTATTCAGCACATTGCTCAAGAGACTCGTATGGGAATAGTGCTTGTCATTGACGAGCTAGGGAAAGGCCTCGAGTACGCAGCCTGGCATCAGGAAAACGATGACTTATATTTACTCCAACAGCTGGCAGAACTTCCAGCTGATGCTCAATCTCCCAAAGTATTTGTCCTTGGTCTTTTACATCAGTCATTTACCGAGTATGCACAAAATCTGACAAAGACTCAACGCAACGAATGGAGTAAAATTCAAGGACGGTTTGAGGATATTCCATTTACGTCCTCTAACGATCATATGCTGTATTTAATGAGTCAGGCAATTGATTATTCAAACGCTCAAGAACTCCTTCCACTACTGAATATCTGGGCTACAACGTGGCAGCGAATCCTGCATGATCATAGCTTGCATCAAGAAAGATTCTCAGTCAACGAATTTATCACCATCTATCCTCTCCATCCCATTGCAGCACTCGCACTTCCAATCTTATGTAGCCGATATGCACAGAATGACCGCTCGCTCTTTACTTTCCTTACGAGCCAGGAACCTTACTCCTTCCT
>CBJMBI010000771.1:0-2128 GCA_966427955.1 uncultured Ktedonobacterales bacterium | reverse complement strand
ATGCGTACAAAATCGCAGATGAGAAAAATACCGTCTGCTGTATCTAAAAATGCAGCAGTGTCAAAAAGTAGAAGTCTTTGGAGGTAACAGATGAGTAAGAGTAAAAAGGTTGTTACAATCATCATAACTGTAGAAAGGTGCCCATCATGCGGGGCCGTAGTGCGCAACCTCAGCACCCATATTTGTGGGAGGGCGGCATGAGCGTATTAGGAGCCATAGGCATAGCTCTCATGGGGAAAACGCATGATGTGCAGAAAGATACGGGATGGGAGCCATTCACAAATGAGATCCCAGAACCCGAGCCCGAGTTTGACCCGAAGTTGGCTCAGGAGTGGGCTCAGATCATCAGGGTAGCGAAGAAAAACGGCGTGAAGGTGAGTTTCACGGAAAAAGGGATAAGCATGACCCATGGGAAGTCAAAAGGTCTCTTTAAGGATGCACGTGGTGGCCTGAACATGGCCAAAGAGTTCCTGAGTGAGATGATGTAGCGCGTTTGTCGGCTCTGCTGTTCGCTCATACGGTGGACAGTAGAAGCGGGCAAGACGTGTTTGCTCGATTAGTGCTCATTTGAGCAAAAGAAAGGATGTTATGTGAATTTACTCGACAAAGTGAAACAATTTATCACAGGTGAAATGATCACCGAACGTATCTACCCGAACGACACCCCGTTTGGGGATGTTATTAGGGACGCACTGAATGACACGCCAGAAGGTCAAGAACTTACTGAGCTTGAGTTCTTTGATGAAAGTGGTAAACGCGTACAACATTGGAAGAAGTACAAGTAGCAGTCGAAAGGATACATAATGCCAAAGTTTGTTTACAAGATCGCAAACCGCGACGGTGAAGACTCTGGTGAGCTTGAAATTGAAGCTCGTAACAGTGATGAGGCTTGGGACAAGAAGAAGGATGCTGAAAAGTCAAGGAAGTATCTCAAACCAGGGGAGTACATCTACGAATGGAGTGAGGTCCCTGACGATCCAACCGGAGTAAAACGACGTTAGACAAAGCGCTCTCCTGTCAGGTCGCTACACAGGAGAGCATAGCACTAGGTAGTAGTTAGGCCAGATTAAGTATATCTGATCTGGCAAGGAAGGGACATACCAATGATAACAAACATACTCATCAAAACAGAAGGAAACAAGCATTATATTGTCATCCCCATAGCGGGGAAAGTGATAAAGATTGAATGCAAAACACGCACTGAAGCAGAGTTCTTACTCCCAAGGCTAATGAGCGTAAGAAGCATCTCAATCGAAAAGATTTGAAACAGAGGTTGGTTAGGCCAGAATTATCGCATGTCTGGCCAGAGACAGGAGGTCAGACATGATGATACTACGCCAAACACATACACATTCGTATGCAGAATACCAATCATACCATAAAGCAGAACAAGAGCGTATTAAAGCCACATTCAAAGATGGTCACACCACATGTAAATCCGCTTTATCAACATTCATATACGCGATATTAACTCTTCTGCTTGCCATTATCCACATAATGACATTTATTATTAACTTTGCTATCGGCGCTCTTATGATATCTCATGCTGTTTTGTGCATGATTAGGTTGCTACTTATACAATGTCAGGATTTAACAGAAAATCCTATGAACACGATAGATAGGGGGAAATGAACGATGAACAAGAAACTAAAAGAACACTGGCTAGAGACGCTATCTGTAGTAGCTGCTACATTCGGGTTGATCGGCGTGGTGATCTATCTCAACATGTCGGCTATCCAGCTATGGTTACAAGCCAACTGGTTATGGATAGTCGGCGTGGTTGTCCTGGTCACAGCGCGTTGGTGGGTAGTCGCGCTCTGGAGAGCGTACCTTTCCATCTCGGAACACTTGCACACGCTTGAGATGCGAGAACAGCACAAGATGATGCTGGCCAGTGTGAATGAGAAGTTAGGACAAGGGTTCGAGACTGAGTACCACAATCAGGCACACGGGGTTCAGCTCAAGTTGCGCAATCCCTATACAAAAGCTAGTCAAGTCAAGGTCGAGGAGGTTGCGAGTGCTCAGATCGAAGGGCCAAAGGAAGTCATTCCAAAGGTCATACCCTACGGCAACATTGCAGACCAGATACCGTCTGATCGGTCCCTGCTAGGTATCTATCCCGAGACTG
>CBJMBI010000770.1:0-2132 GCA_966427955.1 uncultured Ktedonobacterales bacterium | reverse complement strand
TAGACCAGCTAGACGCCACGTTGCCAGAAAGTACGTCATATTCATTTGGCGTGCCATCCCAGGGGGCCATAGAGAGCATCGTAGGCGCTACACAGAAGGGATCACCGCTAGCAGACCTGTTCAATGGGTTTGGTGCTGAAGCTGCACAGAAGGTTGGTCAGGTGCTCATCTCAGCTATCACGTTAGGGGACAACCCGAGAAAGATAGCCCGTGACATAGAAGATGCTCTTGACATATCACGATCAAGAGCACTCACCATTGCCAGGACTGAGATGTTACGAGCATATAGAGAAAGTGCGCTAGAAACATATAGAGCGAATGATGACGTGGTCGAGGGATGGCTGTGGATGAGTGCATTAGATGCAAGAACATGCTTTCCTGCCGGTGTTTTAGTGCAGACTAAAAGAGGATCTATTCCAATTGAGCAGGTAAAGATTGGTGATGAGGTTCTAACGCACGAAGGACGTTACAAACGTGTTTATGAAACATTGCAACGTCCTTATTCTGGAGACATGATAACTGTAAGATCTGGGAACAATTCAGTCGTCGCTACTTCTAATCATCCCTTCTTGGTCGAGAGGCAAGGAAAGCTGAATTGGATAGAGGCTGGCAAAATTAGGTTGACTGATCATGTGATCTGCCAGCGTCAAGGCGCTACTGAGATAGTTGATCATAGCCTCAGTGATAGATCCATAGAAGGGAGTATCAGGCAATCTGACCACACGGTAGCCTTTGGATTGAAGCCAAAGCGTTTTTCTCTCATCTCGCTCTTTGATGCTAGGTTGGGAATGCCAATACAGACTATCAATCTCAAGACAGGTATTAAGAGATGGAAGAAAGAAATCAACAGGATAGCGCCAACCCTTAAAGGCATGCTCTTGTCTATATTCAATTCCCAAGGACTCAAGACAAAGACGAGCGTTCTTTTCAGGCCCCGTTTCTCCTGTATGTCTACGATAGCATCGAACAGAACAAAAGCTTCGCCCAATAGCTTCAGTAGGTGTTGTTCGGAACTGCTTTCCGCAATTAACGCAGGTATTGATGGTTGGTGGTCGTCTGCATTCTTCAGAGCAATGTTTATTGCTGGGATTGTGTTGATAAAAAATCTTCCCGCATCGTTTACAGGGGACATAGATTATTTGCGATCGTCTACAAGCTTCAGAGCAGTAGATATACCCATCTTGACTGGGCATGACAGTAAAGGTTTTGTCGCAAACAGGGCAAGTTTTAGTGATATGGGTATGGGTTTTTCGACATTCCAAACTGCAAAAATCTTGCTTTCTGCTGTTAGGAAGCTTGAAAAGTTTCCCACAATACTTGCAAGTTCGCTCCGTATCAGGTTTAGCAATTTGCCCTCGTCTAGTATGCGGATGCTTACTTTGGAAAGCTGTATAGCACTCTTGGGAGCAGAACCGTCTATTCCCTTTACGTTGCCAAGCTTTGGGAATGATAAATTGTTTCCCGCATTCTTCACAGGACAATTCGACCCTTTCAGTAGCGTTAGCAGATTTCCAAGCCTTGCGGCATTCTGGACTACAATAGGCTCTTTCTTGAGTGCGATTGCTAATGTCAACCCAAGCGTCTTTTTCACAGAAGGCACAGACGCGCTTGATACGTCTCCCGTCACGTTCGATATTAAGTCTTTTCATGCGTCCATTATATCACAACATAACACCCATGTCCAGAGAAATACAACGGTTTACAATATTGAAGTTGAGGATGATCATAGCTATGTGGCTAATGGTTTTGTAGTTCACAATTGTGCTGTCTGCATATCTATGCATGGCAGTGTACACAGCTTAGATGAAGACTTAGATGGGCATCCTAACTGCCGTTGCACGAAAAGCCCGCGTGTCAAAGGATCAAGCTTTGCTCCACTCCTTGGCTCTGACTGGTTTGATGACCAGCCTGAAGCCGTTCAGAGACAGATCCTAGGCTCTAATGCGGCCTATGAAGCATACGACTCAGGGGCTTCTCTAAGCGACTTCGTGGGTGTAAATCACGACAAAGATTGGGGTAGCTCAGTCTATCAAAAATCAGCAAAAGAGGTAAATAGTTAATGGCAACTGCAATTCCGCTTATCGGTCAACCACAACAACCAACGTTCCCACAGATCGGCTTGAACATCCTGC
>CBJMBI010000769.1:0-2139 GCA_966427955.1 uncultured Ktedonobacterales bacterium | reverse complement strand
CCCCACTAACCCGCATAAACCCGCTCCAGAAGCCAAAAAGACCCCTTGAAGACATCACCGCAATGTCCTCAATTTGGGGTCATTTTTCCCAAGTCTTACTGTCGGAGAAGCCTTTTTCCGACAGGAAAACACCGGAATTGTGCGTCTAAGTTGTTCTATTCTTTGCTTTTGCGTTTCTTTCTCTTAGCAAACACTTCCATGGCACTAACAGCAGAAAATCTATCATGTCCTTGACACGCAGCTCTCTTCCTAAAATCCTTGAGATACTCCTGAGTTACATCAATGTCACTATGTCCCATCAGCAGAGACAGCTTATAGATATCACCGCCCTGTTCCAAATAGATACGAGCAAAAGTATGACGGAATGTGTGAGCAGACACACGAACACCAGTGATCCCGCAGCGATCTTTAATATCATCCAACAACTGATCTACACCAGTAGGAGTTAAAGGGACCCCATAACGGTTGATGAACACTCTTGACTCATGCTCATCATGAGGTTTACGATACTTATTAATATACTTCCAGAGACATTTACTTACAGAAGCAGACATTCCTATTTCTCTTTCTTTCCGACCCTTGCCAACAACTCGAATATAATCATCATGGACATCATGAACTCGTAAATCACAAAGTTCAGAGATACGCACACCAGTTTCTAGTAATACCAAAATAATCGTGTAGTCTCGATATCCTAGAGTACTAGAAGTATCACAGGCATCTAACATCAGTTTAATGTGCTCTGTTTCAAAAGTTGGGATAATATAATCAGGGACGGAGGGCAACTGGAGACGGGCAGCAGGATTTTTTTCTATCAGCTCCTCTCGATAGCACCAGGTAAAGAAGCCCTTAACAACTTGGACATATCCTTTAATCGTCAATGGTGAGACCTGCGACATGTCACCATCCTTATTAACCGTTGTACGACCAACCTGGATAGACTGCATGTGCAAGATGAATGATCTCAAATGGAGAATGGTTACTTCTTCCAGAGTTGTAACCTCTTCTTCTTCACTCATCCAATGAGCAAGAACATTGAGCTTTTGCTCATACCATTCAATGGTACGCTCACTACGGCCACGTGTGCGACAATCCAAAATATAGCCTTTAATAGCTTTACTAATCTTCATAGAGCACCTCCTTGTTAAGCAATTGCTTTTTCTTTTTCAATCGAGTAGAGAACCCGTTTCTTCTGAACTAACTCATGAAAGTTGCGCTTTTTCTCTTGCAGATAGCTCTCAACCTCTTCATAGAGGAAGTGGAACGTATCCGAAAGATCCACTCCAGCATCAGCAAGCCGACCAGCCGGACGCCATGCCTCTGCCGTGATCGAACATCCAGCAATTTGGGCCACCATCCGATGCATATTCACTTGATAGCGGCGACGGCGCATGAAGGGAGCGAGATCCACGGTTACTGCAGGCAGGGGAGCAACTACCGAAGCAGGATGAGAAGTACCAGACGTCTCACACTTGACCATCTTTGAGGTATCCTTCCAGGGACGAGCCTCTAATTCTGCATCAACTAGTTCAAGCAATTGCTCTTTCTCGCGTTCTTCTTGCTCATACTCCGACTCTTCGAGCACCACCGGAGCAAAAGCCGACTGAATGACCTGCCAGTCGGGATGCACGGGCCAGCGCGAACGATTGGTATCCTCTGTTGGGATCACATAGCGCAGCCAACCATCAGGAAGGCCATCTTCACCACCATCCACATGACCAACGGCATAGGACCAGAGCCCTGGCAAGCGCTCTTCGAGATCATAAGCACTGTCAATGCCATGAAAGACGCCATCTTGCATCATCTCATTGAGCGCAGGACGCTTGAAGCGCACCTCAATCCGCCAGACGGGAGTCTTCCCATCCCACACCGGATTGCCATCCTGATCATGGAGAGCCTGCCACAGATCATAGAACCACTCCTTTTCCCGTGATTTGTATTTGATCTCGTGCGTCTTGTCATAGATCAATGCCGAAAGAGCAGCCCCACGAGCACCAAAGGGCAAGCCCGTAATGCGTCCCCAACGCTGTTTAATTGAGTCAGGACCATCAATCATGTCATCATCAGCAGCAGAGGATGGAAGAAGCCCAGTGAGCTGAGCACGCGAGACAAAATGCTCTTTCACATGCTCAACAGAAC
>CBJMBI010000768.1:0-2140 GCA_966427955.1 uncultured Ktedonobacterales bacterium | reverse complement strand
TTCCCTACAATTATCTTGCTTTTGGTATTCAACGTTACGATGCAGAAAACCACGACCTATCATCCCAGTAGCTGTAAAGGATACACATTGAATTACGTGAATATTGATATTAGTGTCAAACGTGACCTCAAAGAAGAACATTTCTATCTGGTTATAGCAAGCACAACAGGTAAAAGAAGAAAAACAGAGCCTGGAAGGTTTTATCTCCATCCAGATACATGGATCGATGTAGATTTAAGTCTCTGTGCTCTAAACGCAAGAGATGCAACAATATATGATCACCAGCAGAAGATACGTGACTTTGGAAAACTTTTGTTCAACTGTCTTATCAATGGAGATGTACGTCATCTCTATGACAACCAAAAACAAGACGCAGCAAAGAATTCGAAGATTCTACGATTACGGCTAACAATCGCGCCATTAGATCTTGTCGCCCTCCCTTGGGAACTCTTATTTGATGAACGTCACTCAGAATACCTCTGTCTGACACAGTACCCTAGAACCTTCCTTATACGTAGCGTCGAAGATACGAGGAGTATTGTACGTTCGAACTACCATCCTCCTATGAGCATTATTGGCATGAGAGCAGATCCGAGAGATCGACCAAAAATAGGAGAAAAAGAGCAAAAAATTATAGAGGATGCTCTTAACCCATTGGCTAGTAGCAACCCAAAACAGGTAAATTTGTTCTTTAAGCAAGGAAAACACTCGGACCTACCTGACCTCAGGCTTAGTGCAGATCGCATCGATATTTTTCACTTTATCGGACATGCCCGTTTCGATGAAGACAAGCAACAAGGATATCTTGAGTTCGAGAATGACGCACAAGATGCCAAGTCCATTTCTGCTGAGGACCTCCGTCGGTCTTTGCCTCCTACAACCAAGCTGGTTGTGCTTAATGCCTGCGAAACCGCACGAGGCATTGCACATAGCTTGGCAAGTACAGGGATTCCAGCTGTGGTCGCTATGCAATTTAAAATTCTCGATTCGGCATCCCACTTGTTTGCAAAAACGTTCTATACACTTTTGGCAAGAGGAACTGCGATAGATGAAGCTGTCGCGGAAGCACGCTGTGTTATCCATAATATGGCAGACAAGCAGGATTGCCTGGATTGGGCTGCGCCTCTCCTATACGTCAGTTCATCAAATGTTCTCTCTTTTAAGCTGATTGACAAGCAAGGAACGAAAGGACGGGAGACATCAGAAAATGATGCTAAAAATCCAGATGATCCACCTCCAGTCACATCAGACGGACAGTTCTTGCGAAACATAATAACTCAAGTGAAGACATTTCCACTCTGGGGAAAAATCGTAGCCGCAGTCCTTCTGATCTTCGTAGTTAGCAGCATCACTGCAATGCTCGGTGGATGGTTGCCACCGCAGCCAACACCCTTACTAACTACTTTCTGTATTGGCACTGACTTTCCGACTACAGACATTGATGCTACCCAGGGCACTCCCTCCAAGAATGGGGCTGATCTGGCAATTGCTCAGAATCACAACTTGGGTTCAGGCTATATGCTCAGTGCTTGTGATAAGGATGATGTTTCTCCTCAGACAGGGATTCATGACCCTGCTACAGGTGCTCAGAATGTCCGTCAATTGATTAATGATCAGACAGTCCTTGGCCTTGTTGGCCCCCAGAACAGTAATGTGGCTCAGGCCGAAATCCCTCTTGCCGCTCAAGCAAGCTTACCAATAGTGGGGCCTGGCACTGCAGTCCTTTGTCTTACTCTTCAACAGTATTGCAATTATCCTGGACAGGGGCAGGTACATCCACCTAGGATATCCAATTCCTTCTTTAGGACCTGTAGCAACGACCTGCAGCAAAGCCAAGCAGCAAACATCCTTGTCAAGTCCTTGGGCCTGCGAACGATCTTTGTCGTGAAAGACGCCGAGATTTATGGTCAAGAGCTAGCTGACAGATTTTCAAAAGACATGGAGAGAAATGGAGGAACTATTCTGGGGACTGATCAGATCTCAGAGGATGAAACGCCTACTCAGTTAGCCCAGCTAGCTCAGAAGATTGTCTCATATAAACCAGATGCCGTCTTCTATGGGGGAGTCACCTCCAATGGGGGAGGTCACCTGAAAGAGCAGTTGGTTCAGGCTGGGTTTACTGGTCGATTGATTGGAGGTA
>CBJMBI010000767.1:0-2140 GCA_966427955.1 uncultured Ktedonobacterales bacterium | reverse complement strand
CGCCATACCAATGGCATTCTGCCAATGGTGGCGTTGGCTCGTGAGAAGCAGGTCAAGACGGTCTTTGTGCCTTCTGTAGATGCTATGGAGGCTTCACTCGTAGATGGAGTAGAGGTCTATCCTGTTGAGACGCTAGGGCAACTGATAGCCCATTTGAATAATGTAGAGCGTATCGAACGCTATATATGCGATCCAAATTTATTAACTAATGCTGGTGATATTATCTATGGACAGGATATGGCAGCGATTCGGGGGCAAGAACATGTCAAACGAGCATTGGAAGTGGCAGCTAGTGGGGGGCACAATGTATTAATGAGCGGTCCTCCGGGATCGGGTAAAACCTTGTTAGCACGGGCAGTACCATCAATCTTGCCCAAAATGGTAATTGAAGAAGCTTTGGAAGTAACTAAGATTTATAGTGTCAGTGGTATGCTTGCTGCTGAGACGCCGCTAGTACGGCAGCGTCCATTTCGGGCTCCTCATCATACTATTAGCCATGCAGGCCTAGTTGGAGGTGGACGCATGCCCCGTCCAGGTGAAATTAGTCTGGCCCATCGTGGTGTCCTCTTTCTAGATGAGCTGCCTGAGTTTGGGCAAAATGTTCTGGAAGTGCTACGCCAACCATTGGAGGATAAGCATGTGACTATCTCTCGTGCTCAAGGAACGGTTACCTACCCCGCAAACTTTATGTTGGTTGCGGCAATGAATCCTTGCCCATGTGGCTTTTACAGTGACCCTGCTCGTGATTGTAGTTGTTCAGCCTCTGCAATTGCCCGTTATCAGAAACGCATCAGTGGCCCTTTGCTCGATCGCATCGATATTCATGTCGAAGTTCCTCGTGTAGACTATGAAAAGCTAGCTGATAAGCGCAATGTAGAGACATCAACAGTGATTCAAGCGCGTGTTCAGGCCGCGCGTGACCGCCAAATTCATCGTCTCAAGGATGCCAAATTGACGTGTAATGCTGAAATGGGGCCTGCTGAGGTACGCGATTTTTGTAACACCGATCCGGCTGCTGAAAAGCTCTTAAAATCAGCCATGCAACAATTGCATCTTTCAGCACGTGCTTTTCACCGTGTACTCAAACTTGCCCGTACCATTGCTGATCTCGCTGGAGCAGAAGTGATCGCTGCCAATCATGTGGCGGAGGCTATTCAGTATCGACCACGTGTGGGCTTGTAGGTCAAAAGGAGATCAAAAACAGCCTTATTAGAGAAAATATTGTCGAATTTAGTGAATAGCGAGAAGATCGTCGAGTGTTAGAAAACATAGAGGAAACCCTTAAACAGTATTTTGGACATGATAGCTTTCTGATGGGGCAGCGTGAGATTATCCAGCAAGTCCTCTCCGGACGCGATACATTCGTTTTGATGCCAACTGGCGCTGGCAAATCTCTGATTTATCAGTTTTCTTCGCTATTGATGCCAGGCTTGACGATCGTAATCTCCCCATTGATTGCACTCATGCAAGATCAGGTAGACCGACTACAGGCCAATGGTATCGCTGCTACCTTCATCAACAGTTCTTTGAGTAGTGATGAACGGTTCAAGAGAGAACGGGTAGCTCTCAATGGTAAACTCAAATTGCTCTATCTAGCTCCAGAGCGGCTTCTGACCCAGAGTTATTTGTCTCTTCTCGACAAGATAGGCAAGCGGGTAGGTCTGTCTTTGTTGGCTGTTGATGAGGCACACTGTGTAAGTGAATGGGGCCATGATTTTCGCCCAGAGTATCGACTGTTGGGCTATTTACGTGATCGGTATCCATCCGTTCCGATGCTGGCTCTCACAGCAACGGCAACGCAACGGGTACGCGATGATATTCTTACTCAATTGAAGCTCCAAGATCCCGCCATTCATATAGCCAGTTTCAATCGTCCCAACCTTTACTATGAAGTTCGTCAAAAGCATCGAGGATCATATCAGGAACTCTTACAACTACTACGTGCCCGGTCTGATTCGTCAGTGATCGTTTATTGTCAGAGTCGCAAGGGTGTCGATGAGCTGAGCAAGTGCCTCCAGCAAGATGGCATTAATGCGCTCCCTTATCACGCAGGCTTGACTAGTGAACAACGTACTGATCATCAGACTCGCTTTATGCGGGATGATGTGTCAGTATTGGTGGCTACAGTTGCATTTGGGAT
>CBJMBI010000766.1:0-2147 GCA_966427955.1 uncultured Ktedonobacterales bacterium | reverse complement strand
GCAATATAACAAATTGCTTTACTGCACAGTTTTACACGGATCTTAGGGGTACCTCATCATATTCGCTTTCTATGCGAATAATGCCAGTATTCAAGAGAGCGATGATATCATCTAGCGTCATACGTTAGACCTTATCGGCCCTGATGTACGGGTTGTTTTTACTGCTCTTGTCATCACATTATGGGTGATATCTTTCCCGTCAAGGTAGACATGCGTGTGATTTTCTATCACTTGTCTTCCTCCTTGCGCGGATGCTGAAGCAAGCTGATTATTTGGTATGACACGCGCACCTTGTGGTAGCGCTACTAGTTCCGGTCCTCTCTCACCCACAAGGGCTATACCAGCTTGCGCTATAAGTCCACCAGTTGCTAGGTGAGGAATTAACGGTATATTTACACCAAATCCAGCCACTTGGATACTATCGATGTGTTTTATCACTCCATTGACTAAGTCAATGATATTGTTAAATCCATTCTTAAAAAAGCCTACAACAGTATTAAAGACTCCTGATGCTATAGTGCTAATACCATTGAAGACACTAGAAAAGTTGTCTACAATGTTTTGCCATTTCTGGTGAAACCATTCACCTATCCCACCGAATATACCTGTGATAGCATTCCAAGCTTCAGTGAAACGGTCATGAAACCAGTTGCCTATATTTGTCCATCCTCTCACCTCGTTATTCCATATCCCCATTAAAAACTGTCCGATGTGTGAGAATATACCTGTTACTGCATTCCAGGCGTCTTGAAATCTATCGTGAAACCAGTTGCCTATATTTGTCCATCCGCGTACTTCAGTGTCCCATACTCCCATGAGAAACTGGCCTATGTTACTAAATACACCAGTAACAGAGTTCCAAGCCTCTTGAAATCTATCATGGAACCATTGACCAATGACTTGCCATCCTTTGACCTGATTGTTCCATTGCCCTATTAAGAATTGGCCTATGTTGCCAAAAGCACCTTGCGCCCCTTTAGATGCTTCAGAGAACCTGTCATGAAACCAGTTGCCCATGCCACCAAATGCGTTCTGGATATCTTTTCCTCTATCCCCAAACCACTTCCCAACATTGCCAAATGCACTCTGCACAGCTTTTGATGCTTCACTAAATCTATCCTGGAACCATTTGCCAATACCTCCAAAGATTTTGACAATATCACCCCAAAGTCCCTGAAAGAACTTTGAAACAGCATCCCATGCCCCCATCAACCATTTGGATATATCCCCCCAATGTTGAACAGCTAAGATGATCCCCGCTACAACTAGTGCTATTGCGGCTCCTATGGCTAGAAGTGGCCATGTAGCTGCTATGGTTCCTGCTGCTGCTTCCCACGCGCCCGCGGCCCATAGCTGAAAACCAGCAAACAATGCTGGAATTGTTGAGATGAATTGACCAACCTTGATAGCGGCTATGGCTATCCCTATACCCGCTAAAGCATCTTTTAGAACCTGTGCAGGTGTGCCACCATCTTTGAACCATTTGACGGCATCACCTAAATGTTTTGCAAAGTCACCCACATCACCTACAACATTTTTTATCACACCTCCTACTGTATCAAACATGGTAGACTTAGGAGGTATCAACCCCTGAACTATTGGACCTAGATTATCAGCTAAAGACTTGAAGTCATCCCCAAACGTTTTCCAATCGATTGATTTTAATATGTTGCCTATACTGGAGAATGCATCCATGATTGCCTGCCCTACTCCGCTAGCGAAGTTTTGAAAGGCGGGTGATTGTAACCAGTTGCCAAAACTCTGAAGTGCAGGCAAAACGTACTGAGATACATTAGAGACAAGACTGCTCAGGATAGGCATAAAAGCAGAACCTATAGCTTGCTTTGCGTTCTCCAAATTGTTCTGGAGAATTTGTAATTGACCCCCGAACGTCTTACCAGCCGCTTGAGCACTTCCTCCAAATTCTTTCTGGAGTTCTTGCAACATGAGCTTTTGGGCGCCTGCTTTATCCCCCACGGCTACCATGTGCTTAACCATTTCCTTCTGCTTTTCTGTGAAGGTGACACCTTCCCGAGACAAAGCAGATAGTCCTTGTGCAGGATCATTGAGCGCCTTACCAAGCTGCATAGCCGCACTCTTGGTATCCATACCCATGGCCTGACTCATGTCGAGCATGGTCTTGGTAA
>CBJMBI010000765.1:0-2151 GCA_966427955.1 uncultured Ktedonobacterales bacterium | reverse complement strand
CAGAAAAACAGAGCAGAGGTTTCAATTGCAGACCTTGAAGCTTGGCATCATTCGCTGACCGTCCGACCAGGTGAGACGCAAGAGAGACTTGCAGCGCTGGAGGCGAGGGTTGCCGAACTAGAGGCCGAAGTGCAGTCACTGCGCAAACAACTGGAGACGGTGGCAACGAAGAAGGCACCACCCAAACCAACGACCACAGCACCCGATGGTTTCAGCTACCTCTCTGACTTCTGTACTGAGCACTTTGTCCCTTATCAGGTAGCGGCCTCTCTCTTCCCTCACATGATCCGTGGCCAATACATCACCATCCAGCGACGCAAGCAGGCAGTCATCGGCCCAAAAGGACGCCATGATTTTTGGGTCCAGCTCCATAACCGCCCAGACTTTCGATCCTGTGATGATTGCCCACATGAGGAGAATGGACAGAGTGTCTAGACAAAGGGTGCAGAAGCGCTGAGAGAACGGAGAGATGAGATATCCAGCTTTTTGTTTATCTGCTTCTGTTTGATATGAGATGCTAGGATATCGTCACAACTGGAGAGCTGATGATAACCAAGTGACTGCGTTCTCACTGGCCGTTCCTTTCATTTTGAGAGAGACCGGATAGATCGTGGCTCGACAGGGAAGCCCATTTTTTCGCTCAATAGACGTGACTATTGATGACAGAGGATCTAGTTGCTTAAAGGTTCAATTTTATTGAATATTGTAGTATATTTCTAAACATTATGAGAAGACAATTTATTATGATCAAAGTATAACATGGAGAATAGCGCTCTATGGCTGAAAAAATGTTGACAGCCCCCGGCCAGAGGGCTTACAATACTGAGCAATAGGTTCGGTAAACATCAATTTAACGCACCTATCCGGGAGGATAAAATGGCCGATTTGATACCCGCATCTAACCAGCTAGACCTGACGATTGCCGATATTGCTGGTCAGCTCGCACCATCATCCAAGCGCATTTACTTCAACGACACGAAGTACTTTGCCCAGTGGTTGCAACATCAGGGACTGACACCATCAACCATAAGCAGATCTGCTATGATTGCCTATCGTCAGCATTTAGCCCAGAGCAAGTATGCGAAGGCGACAAAACAACGGATGTTTCGTGTAGCAGTACGATTGATGAATGAGCAATATGTAACAGGACTCATCAAAGAAAAAGTCACTGAAGGTGTTAAAGGTTTCAAGACAGACAATGATGAAACCACACATACAGCACTCTCAAAAGCAGAAGCAAAAGATATGCTAGAAAGCATTGATAGAAGCACAAAGCAAAGCAAACGAGACTATGCCCTTATTCTCATGCTCGTCAAGACAGGTATGAGACGAGCTGAATTAGTTGCATTAAACAGGTCAGACATCAAGATTATGGATGGCCATCATGTAGCTGTTATTGAACATGGCAAGGGTGACAAGAGACGGATTGTTAAACTTAGGGTTGACGTGTATAGAGCACTAGATGAGTACCTACATGCGCGTGGTCAAGAGGGAGAGGCTTTATTCGTCTCGTTCAGACGTGGTGATCACCCGACCAGCAATCGCATGACAGATAAGGCAGTCGAGTTACTGGTCAAGAAATACGCACCCGTGGGCACTGAGCTCACACCACATGGGTTACGAGCGACATTCGCGACGTTGGCGCTAGAGGCTGAAGCATCCTTGCATCAAGTCCAGTATGCGCTCCTGTTTGCCTCCCACTTGGACAAGGGAAGAACTCGGCAAGCGCAGTAGCATCGAACGCTTCTTTGCTCGTGTTTTTCTCTTTTTCCATCTACAACGTCCTCCCCTGACAGGTTGGTCTGGGATGGTTTCGCAAGTGGCCTTGACCTACGCTGCTTCTGTCATTGTTGGCTTAGCTGCTCAACAAGCTGGTCGTCCTGACCTGATCCGTTCCCCCAAACGCGTTCTAGCTCATCTGTGGGAAGGGGATTCCTAGTTATGAAATGCCCTCGTATCATGTTAATAAAGATCTTTGGACGTCAAGCCTATGCTCAGAAGATCTTCGAGACAGAAAATCAGAAGCTTGCAGACTTACAAATCAGCCAGCAAATGATTGGGCGTTGGGTCTTTCTGCGGATTGGTATCGGCGTCGCGGCCGTTTCCCCCATGATGTACTTAATTGCCGGGTGGCAGAGTATTAGCCATACT